>DATCCQ010000128.1:0-23013 GCA_036511185.1 Gaiellaceae bacterium | reverse complement strand
CTCCGGGGATTGCTCGAGCACCCGACGGAGCTGCGAGAAGCACGCGGCAACGTCCTGGCTGCCCGGGAACAGTTCGCATGGGAACGAGTCGCGGAGCCACTCGAACGGCTCGTCGACACAAGTCCAGCACGGTCGTCTGGACGCCGAGCTGGGGTTGTCGCCGTACGCACCTCAGCCACGCTGCTGCGTTCCTTACTCGCTCGCCGCGGCGTCGGCGCGACTCTGCGAACGCTCGCGAATCGGCTCCATCCCAAACGAGCAGCAAAACTAGACTAAGAAGATGCAAACCCGAGCCGGGGCTCTCAGTATTGTCGAGTACGGACTTCGGTCGTACGAAGTTGCCACGCCGGTGCCCGTACGACCGCTCGGCGCGGTCTCGCGAGCCCGGATCTGCGCCGGGTTCAGGCGACCGGCTCGAGGAACAGTGTGAGCAGCGAATCGGCCGCCGACCTGCTGCGGACCTCCGAGGCGGGCGGGCGGGTTGTCCGCGGTGGACTTATTCGGGGCACCGGTTACGCGGTGTCGACGATTCTCGGCGTTGCTACGGCGGTGTTCCTGCTTCGCGCGCTGGGCGTGGATCAATTCGGTAGGTACGCCACCGTAACGGCCATCCTCGGCATCGTGAGCGGCGTAACCGACGGCGGCCTGACGACCGTTGCCGGCCGTGAGATGGCCCTCGCTCGGAATCCGGAGGAACGCGAGCGGCTGCTTTCGAACCTGTTGGCGCTCAGGATTGGCGCCGCGATCGTCGGCGCGCTCGCCGCGCTGCTGTTCGTTTTCGTCGCCGGCTACGACCACGAGCTGATACTCGGCACGGCGATCGGCGGCGTCGGAGTGGTGCTGATCAGCGCTCAGTCGATGCTCACCGTTCCAATCTGGATCGATCTCCGCATCGTCTCGCTCACCGCGATCGAGACGTTCAAGAACTTCTTGACGCTGGTGTTCGTAGCGCTCCTGGTCGCCCTCGGCGGCACTCTCGTTTCCTTTCTGGCGATCCAGATCCTCGTCGCCGTACTGCTCATACCGGTATCGCTCAAGGTCGCGCGTCTCGGGAAACGCCTGACCGTCGGCCTGCGGCGGAGCGTCATGGGCCAGCTCGTGCGGGAGTCGATTCCGCTCGCTATCTCGCTTGCGATGAACGTGATCTATTTCCGCGTTCTGATCGTGCTCGTCTCGCTCATCTCGTCCGACCATCAGACGGGTCTCTTCGGAACGTCGTTCCGTGTTTTCGAGGTGCTTGCCGGCGCGCCCGCGCTGATTCTCCCCGTCGCGCTACCTCTGCTCTCCGTTGCCGGCGCGGAGGACGAGGAGAGACTCCGCTACGGCCTCCAGCGAATGACAGAACTCGCGCTCGTCGTGGTCGCGTTGATCGCTATCGGCACAGGCGTTCTGGCCGAGCCCGGCATTCGGCTGATCGGCGGCTCCCAATACGCCGGCGCAGCTTCGGTGCTTCGCATCCATGCCCTTGCCCTCATTCCGCTCTCGATGACTATGACCTGGCAGCTCGGACTCGTCGCGGCCCGAGCACAGCGCGAGTTGGCGGTGGCGAACGGGCTTGGGCTCCTCGTTGTGATGGCTCTCGGATCGGCGCTGATCCCGTCCTACGGCGCCACAGGGGCGGCCTGGGCGGCCGTCGCCGCGGAATCGACTCTGGCGACCTTATTGCTGATTGCTCTACACCGTGCGCGACCCGGCGCTACGCCGCGCCTCTGGTTTGCGTGGAAGATTGCTCTGACGGGGGGACTGGCCGCCGGCGTGGGGTTCGCCTTTGTCCACCACCATCACCCCATCGTGGGAGCCGCCGCTGCGACGATCGTTTATGTCGCCGCCGCGCTCTTGACGAGAGCCGTGCCCGCAGACGTTTTCCATGCCTTCGGGCGGCAAAGGCATCGGAAGCCCGCATGAGCGATCTACCAGGCGTCGTCGTGCTTCCTGAGCACAGCGCGAACAGCGCGGAGCAGTGTGCCTGGGAGCCGCCGCTCGCCCGAGCGGCGGCCGAGCGGCCGACTGACGCGCAGGAACGGGTGGTTCGCGAGTGAGGCTTGCATTCGACGTAACACCGCTGTCCGTGCCACGGACGGGAATAGGGAACTATGTACGCGGGGTACTTTCGGGTGTCGCCGGATGCTGTGGTGAAGAGGACGAGGTGATCGCGTTCTCGCTTTCCGGTAGATCCGGCGTCGATATCGCTCGAGCGGCGCTCGCCGATATCCCCTTGCATAAACGCCTAGCCAGCGCGCCTGCCGCGAACATCGTCCGGCGAACGTGGAGCGCAATCGGGCATCCGGGGATCGAGCGACTGATCGGTAAGATCGACGGCTTACATCTCAGCGACTGGTGGTATCCGCCCCAGACCGCCGGTATCCGAGCGACGACTATCTATGACCTCGTCCCGCTCCACTTCCCCGAATGGACGACGCTCCAGACGCGGCTCGGGCATCGGGCTACGTACCGACATGCCCTCCGTAAGTGCGACCTAGTGTTCGCTATCTCGAGATACACCGCCGACGACGTCGCGCGCACGCTCGGGCTGCCCGAAGATCGTCTCCGCATTGCGCATCCGGGTGTCGACGCGCACTTCCGGCCCGAAGGCCTTCGCGCCGACCTCGGTGTTCCTTACGTGTTGACCGTCGCGACTCTCGAGCCCCGGAAGAACCTCGAGATGCTGCTCGCCGCCTATGAGTTGCTCGACGGCGAGCACGCCCTGGCGGTAGTTGGCGCGGCGGGGTGGGGAGCCAAGCCAGAGCTCGATCGCCCCGGGATCCTCAGGCTTGGTTACGTGACCGACGAGGAGCTCGCCTCGCTATACCGCGGAGCTTCCGCCTTCGTCTTTCCGTCCCACTTCGAGGGGTTTGGGATGCCGATTGTGGAGGCGATGGCCTGCGGCGTACCCGTTGTTGCTTCGGCCCATCCCTCCATGGACGAAGCCGCAGGAGACGTCGTCTTTCGCGCCGACCCGGACAGCCCGCCGGAAATAGCGACAGCCATCGAGTGCGCACTGCGAGCTCCCGACGACGTTGTCAGGCGCGGTCTCGACCACGCCGCGAGCTTTACCTGGACGGCTGCCGCACGCGTCTTTGTCGACGCCTTCAGGGAAATGGTCGGTTAGCCAACCGCGCTAGAAGCTTCCTCGTACGCCGCCGCCACGAGCTCTGCGGTTCGATCCCACGTGTAATCGGCCGCGCGTCGTAGTGCTGCCTCGCCCAACCGTTTGGCGAGAGCCGGGTCGTCGAGAACGCTGCCGAGCGCAACCGCAATCTCCTCCGGTTGCCGTGGATCGACTAGCAGCCCGGCGCCTCCGCTGACGAGCTCCTCCGTCGACGTTCCCTGTGAAGTGACGACCGGTGTGCCCTGCGCCATTGCCTCGACGACCGGGAATCCGAAGCCCTCGAGGAGACTCGGGAAGCACATGACCGTCGCTGCCCCATAGAGCGCCTCGAGATCTCTGCGAGGAACCCAACCGAGCAGTCGAACGCGATCTCGTTTCGCGGTCGGAAGCTCACCGAGATGTCGCTCGATATCCTCCTTCCATCCGGGCGGGCCGACGAGTACGAGCGAGGCGTCGGTGTCGAGCAGCGAGAAAGCATGCAGAAGGCCCGCGAGGTTCTTTCGCGGCTCAACGGTGCCCGTCCAGAGGATGAACCGCTCGGGTAGCGCGTACACCTGTCGCACGCGCTGTGCTTCTTCCGGGCTGGAACGAGTTGCCCGGACGCCGAGGGGGACGTGGCGAAGCCGCTCATCCTCGAAACCGGCCGTACGACAACGCTCCATTGTTGCCAGCGATGAGCAGAGAACGAGTGCTGCATCCCTGAGAGCTAGGTCGAGCGCACGGTGAAAGAAGCGAAGGCCCTGGCGCGTGAATAGCTCGGGGTAGTCGAGGTAGGCAAGGTCGTGAACTGTCAGCACGATCGGCCTAGATGGCGGCGGCATAACGATTCCGGTCGTATGAATCACGTCAACCGGCCCGGTTGCCGCTTCCACCCGCGGACGGCGCAGGTAGTGCCACGACTCGTACAGAGCGATCCGAGGAAGCGCGAGCTGCCGAACCGGGATCGGGGGTCGCCACTGCTCCGGCGGAGGATTCCGATGGCGCGCCGCTACGCCTACGAGCTCGAGCCCGGGACGGAGCTCAAGCGCGCGCGCAAGCTCTAGCGCCGCAACTGCGGTGCCGCCCGGCACCCGATGCCAGCACTGCTCCAGAGTGAACGCGACTCTCACCGATACGACTCCCGTTCATCCCTCACGGGCAGATTCTCTCGTAATCCCGCAACGACCGTGCCGAGAACAGCGATCGGCGATTAGGACGGTGCGACGTCCCCTAGGGCCCGACTCGAAGCGTCGGAAGCGGCCGCCGGCGCTGTGGTTCCGACGAGGCCATCCTTCGGCTCATGCGTAAACGATAGTAAGCTCCGCCCGTGGCACGGCGCGCACTGATAACCGGAATCGGAGGCCAGGACGGATCGTACCTCGCCGAGCTCCTGCTCGAGCAGGGCTACGAGGTCTTCGGCTTCGATCGTCTCCCCCTTGCCGAGGATTACGAGAATCTGGCGGCCGTCCACAATCAGATCGAGATCATTCAGGCCGATCTCGTAGACGAGCTCTCGCTTTTCGACGCGCTCGATCGCTGCCGTCCCCAAGAGGTCTACAACCTCGCCTCGGTCTCCTTCGTACCGGCCTCCTGGAAGCAGCCGGTGCTGACCGCCCAGTTGGCCGCCGTCGGGGTGACCTCGATGCTGGAAGCGATCCGTCGCATCGATCCCAGTATCCGCTTCTACCAGGCCTCCTCGAGCGAGATCTTCGGCGAGCCGGTGGAGTCGCCCCAAAATGAGCAAACGCCGCTCAACCCGATGACGCCCTACGGCGTCGCCAAGACTTACGGGCACTTCATCACCCGCAGCTTCCGCCACCGCTACGGACTGCACGCCTGCGCGGGCATCCTCTACAACCACGAGTCGCCGCGCCGCCCGCTCGATTTCGTTCCGCGCAAGGTGACGCACGCCGCAGCCGCGATCAAGCTCGGGCTGGAGGAAGATCTCCAGCTCGGCGATCTCGACGCCCAGCGCGACTGGGGTTACGCCGCCGACTTCGTACGCGCCATGTGGCTGATGCTGCAGGCCGACGAGCCGGACGACTACGTGATCGCAGCCGGCGAGCTGCACTCGGTGCGTGAGTTGGCAGAGCACGCCTTTGCGCACGTCGGGCTCGACTGGCGCGAGTACGTAAAGGTCGACGAGTCGCTCAAGCGCGGCCGGGCGGAACTGCACGACCTGGTGGGAGATTCGACAAAAGCGCGCCGCGAGCTCGATTGGCACCCGAGCGTTGACTTCAAGGGTCTGGTGCATTTGCTCGTGGATGCCGAGCTGAAGCGGCTTGGCGGCGATACTCCCGTCTCGAGCCGAGCCAGGACGTAGGGGCTATGACAGCGCGCACACTCAACGAGATGCTCGCGCGAAGCGTCGAGCGCAGCGGCAATAAGCCGGCATTCATCTTCAAGGGCCAGGAGATGAGCTACAGCGAGCTCGAAGAGACAATCGAGCGCTGCGCCGCGGGCCTGGTCGAGCTTGGCATCGGCAAGGGCGACACCTTCGGAATCGTGATGCGTAACTGCCCCGAGTTCGTCATTTTCTCCTTCGCGCTCTCGCGACTCGGAGCCGTCGCGGTGCCGGTCAACTTCCTCGAGAAGGCCGACCGCATCGCCTACATCTTCAACGACGCCGAGGCCAAGGGCTGCCTGACCTCGAAGAGCTTCCTGCCCACCATTCACGAAGTTCAGGAGTCGGTTCCGACGCTGAAGCACATCTTCGTGCGCGATCCGGGCGGAGACGTGCCGGCGCTGGAGTCGATCTATCGCCACCCGCTCGCCGAGACGGCCGGACCGGAGGTGACTGCCGACGACCTCGCGCTACTGATCTACACCGCCGGCACGACCGGGCTACCCAAGGGCGTGATGCTGACGCAGCGCAACCTGCTCTCGTGCGTCGAGTCCTGCCAGCTCGCCTTCGACCTGAGCGAGAAGGACCGGGTCATGTGCGTACTGCCGATGTTCCACTCCTTCGCCTGGTCGACGAATGTGATCCTGCCGCTCCGCCTGGGGGCCACAACGGTCGTGATCGAGAGCCTGCTTCCCTTCCAACCGGCCCTGAAGCAGCTCTGGAAGAACAAGGTGACGCTCGTCTGCTGCATCCCGCAGGTCTATTCCACTCTCGTACACCACGTTCATGGGCCTAAGGCGCTGCTACTGCGCCTGCTAAACCCGCTCAAGATGGCCATTTCCGGAGCCGCGCCGCTGCCCGCCGAGGTGCAGGTGAAGTTCGAGAAGACCTTCGGCACGGCGCTGCTCGAGGGCTACGGACTAACCGAGGCAGCCCCCGTCGTCTCGGTCAACCCGCGCTACGGTACGCACAAGCCCGGCACGGTCGGCCTGCCGCTCCCGGGCGTTGACATAAAGATCGCCGACGACGACGAGAAAGAGCTCGAAAACTACGAGATCGGCGAGGTCTTCGTGCGCGGCGCCAACGTCATGGTCGGCTACTACAAGCAACCCGAAGCAACCGCGGAGACCTTCAGCGCCGACGGCTGGCTCAAGACCGGCGACCTCGGCTTCCTCGATTCCGACGGCTACCTGACGCTGGTCGACCGCAAGAAGGATCTGATCATCTCTAAGGGCTTGAACATCTACCCGCAGGAGGTGGAGGCGGCCTTGATCACCCACCCGGCGGTAGCGGAGGTGGCCGTAGTCGGCATCCGCGACGGGAGCGGCGACGAGAGCGTGCGCGCCTTCGTCGTACTCGAGCCGGAGATGAGCGTCAAGCCCCGGGAGTTGATCGCGTTTGCCCGCCACAGCCTGGCCAGCTACAAGGTGCCGAAAGACGTCGTGATCCTGGACGAGCTGCCGAAGAACGCGCTCGGCAAGGTGCTGAAGAAGGATCTGCGCGAGGCGCAAGTCTAGAAAAGACGGTCTTTCCGGCCGTTCTCAGGTTCGCCGCGCGATTAGCTCCCTGTAGACCTGTTCATGCTCGTGGGCAACGCGCTCCCAGGTGAAGTTGCCCGCCCGCTCGATGCCTTTCTGCCTCAACTCGTCCGGACGCTCGAGCGCCTCGGCCACCGCGGCCGCGATCTGCTCGGGCTCGGCCGGATCGAAGTAACGGACAGCGTCGCCGCAGACCTCGGGCAACGAGGCGACACGCGAGACCGCCACCGGGCAACCGCTCGCCAGCGCCTCCAGCGGCGGCTGCCCAAAGCCCTCGTAAAGGCTCGGAAAGACGAGGCACGCGGCACGCCGGTAGAGCGAGGCCAGCTCGTCGAGCTTCACGTGACCAAGCGCCTGCACTCCCTCGGGAAGCTGCCTTCGCTCGTGCCCGGAGCCGGTCAGCACTAGCTTTAGCTCGGGCCGCTCGCGGCGCAGCAGCGCAAAGGCCTCGAATAGGCGCTCGTGGTTCTTGTGCGGCCAGTTGTTGGCCGGGAAGAGCAGAAAAGGCTCCCGCTCCTCGGGGCCCGGCTTGAAGGTCTCGTGATCGATGGCCAGATGGATCACGCGCGTCTTCTCGGGCGCCAGATCGAGCCGCTCGATGAGTACCTGCCGCTCGTGCTCGGAGATCGTGATCACTATCTGGCTCCGTTTTACCGTCCAGCCGTAGACGAGCTTGCGATAGGCGAGCTCGGCCCGCGAGAAGAAACGCGGATAGATCTCGTGCTGGATGTCGAGCACGGTAGATACCGCCGGCGGCCGGCGCAGCGGCGGCAGCATCACGCTGAGCGGGAAGTGAATCGCGTCCAACTCGTCTATCGCCAGCTCACGTTTGATCCGACCGGGGAAAGCGCTCGAAAGCGACATCGCCGCGATCCGCCCCGGCGTCGAACGCGAGGCCCGATAGGACGACACCAGCCTCGATTCGAGCCCGTCACCGGCATCCGGCGCGATGCTCGGCAGGAAAACGCGGTAATCGAGCTCGCCCACCCGGGCCAGCGCTCGCACAAGCGCTCGCACATAGGTTTCCGAGCCGCCGCTAATACGCGGCACAAGCGTTAGTAGGCTGATTCCGATCACGGGCCGAGCCTAACGTCCCGAGCGGCCGTGAGCATTTCCCATTTCATCGCATAGACCGGCTCCCACAAACCCTCCGCTTGAGCTAACGTCGCAGTATGGAGTCCCTTCAACTCGAGCGTGTGCAGAATCACTGCGTCGAGCGGCCGCAGAGGGGCTGGATGATTCAGACTCTCTCGGAGGTAGTACTCGCATGACCACTCGCTCCTGTCCTGATTGGCCGACGCTGATGGAGCTCGACCCCGAGCTTCAGTTCAAGCACTACACGGCTGCCGAGGCGAAACTCGCAGCGGAGGTACTGATGCTGGTGCCGGCTCTCACTCTGCCCAACATCGAGATCTGCTGTGACCTCGACCACCACGTCTTCTATAGCGAGCACACCTTTCCCGAGCTGGCGGCGGCGCTCAGCGAAGGCGACTGGCTCGAGATAAGGGAGTGGGCGCAGCGGAAGAGAGCGCAGTCGCAGGGATCGTGACCGGTCCAGACTCCGAGCCCTCCCCCGGCCAGGAGCCGACCGCTCCAGAGGAGTTCGCGCCTGGGCTGTCTCTGGCGCGCGAATTCTTCGACGAGATCATCAAGCTGCTACTGGCCGAGAAGGCGCCAGGTGTTCACTACGCCGCCGCTCTGATCGGCCCCGGCTCGGATGTGCTCGGCTTCGACACCCCGATCTCGGGCGACCACGATTGGGGCCCGCGGCTTCAGCTCTTCTTGCCCGAGCGCGAACTGCCCGGGCGCGCCGACTCACTCGGCCGGGTGCTGGCAACCGAGCTGCCGAGCGAGTTCCACGGCTATCCGACTTCCTTCGCGCCGGTGGACGCGAGCGGGCATAGGCGCCCGCAAACAAACGCCGACGCGCCGATCGATCATCTCGTCGAGATCACCTCGGTCGGTCGCTACAGCCGTAAGCTGCTCGGCTTCGATCCGCTATCCGGAATGAGTGCCAAGCAATGGCTGCTGACGCCGCAGGAGCGCCTGCTCGAGCTAACAGCCGGCGAGGTCTTCACGGATACGGTGGGTGAGCTCACGAGCCTGCGCGAGCACCTGAGCTACTACCCGAAGCAGGTCTGGATTTACCTTATGGCGGCGCAGTGGCAAAGGATCGCCAGGCGAGAGGAGATCGTGGCCCGGACCGGCGTTGGTGGCGACGATCTGGGCTCGCGGCTCGTTCTTGCCGCCTTGGTGCGTGATATTGCGCGCCTCGCCTTCCTGCTCGAGCGCCAGTACGCCCCCTGGGACCAGTGGCTGGCCCGCGCGCTTGCACAGCTCCGCCACACATCACGGCTGGTGCCCCTGCTCTCGCGGGCGCTCTCTGCCTACGACTGGATGCAGCGCGAGCTGAGACTGGTCGACGCCTACGCAATCCTCACCGCTCTGCACAACAGCCTCGGCTTGACGGCGCCGCTCGAGACCACGAGCGCGCGCGGACCAAGGGGCTTCCTGACCATCCATGCCGATCGATTCGCAGCCGCACTGGCCGAGAAGATCGTGGACGAGGAACTGAAGCCGCTTCTACCAACTCTCGCCGGCGGCATCGACCAGATCGTTTCCAGCGACGAGGTGTTGCTCGATCAACGCCTGATCGGCCGCATGAGCAGCTTTTTTGAGGCCGGTGCCTCGGATAATTAGCCTGTAAAGTGCAGTATTCTGGCATCTGCGGCGCTCAAGGCGACTCAAAGCGGGGAGGGCAGCCGCCGAAGAGCGGGTATGTTCTAGAAGCCCGCGCCGTCGAATACCCGATCGAAGATACAAACGGTTCGGATACGCGACGAAGAGATGCAGTGCCGGCTAACCGGGGGGTTGAGATGCGCCGGCGCTCGTCTTCGAGACGTAATCGGATCTGTGGCGACCGCAAGGCCTCGCCGGGAAGGTTGGGGGACCGTTCTCGGTGGGGCTTGCGGCCTTCTTTGGCCGCGAAAAGCCCAATGGGCTTTTCGCGGCGTACCTTGTATACGAGTCACCGCGCCTTCGGCGCGGGTGTCTCGTCTGCTCCCAGGCGCGAGGCGGGCTAACCGTGGTTGCGAGCAGTGTTCGTGACCGTCTGTCGGGGGATAGCGTCAGTGAGCCGCGCCCGCCTTGTCGGTCGCGGCGGACGGCGAAAAGGGAGGATCCGTAATTGCGCAATTTGCGGATCTTCCCCGGGGCACCCCAGCCCACCACCCGGTTTCAGCTTATTCGTCCGCCACGCGCAGCGCTGTAACGGAATCGCGTCGAATCTCGACCTCTGCGTCGACACGGATACCGCCCACAGGGCTTTCGTCGGGGTCTACGCGATCAGCGATTGGCGAATTGCCGTGGCGACCGCTTCGGTGCGCGTATCGGCGTCTAGCTTGGCCATCGCCTTGCGTACGTGAGTGCGGACGGTCTCTGGCGAGATGAAGAGCGCCTTACCGATCTCTTCGTTGGAATGACCGTCGGAAAGCATGCGTAGAACATCGCGCTCACGCTGGGTGAGTTGCGTGATCTTCGCCGTCGCAGCCGGGCTCGAGATGACGCCGGCGAGCACCGGGTCGACATAGGTACGCCCCTCGGCGACGAGTTGCACCGCACGCACTATCTCGGCCAGCGGCGCCTCTTTGGAGACGAAGCCCCGAGCCCCTGCGTCCAGCGCCTCCGTCAGAAGTGCCTGCTCGCTGTAGGCCGTGTAGAGAATCACGTGAGTATCGGGAGTACTGCGAGCGCAGCGACGGGCGACCTCAATTCCGCTTAAGCGCGGCATGCGCAGATCAAGTAGGGCGACATTCGGCTTCTTCTGCTCGATCGCAGCCTGAGCCTCTTCGCCGTCACGCGACTGCGCGATGACATCGATCCCGCCCGCGATCAGAACCTCCGAAACCGCCTGCACGACGGCTGGGTGGTCATCTGCCACTAGACACGTAATCGCGTCGGTCATTGGTTCTGATGCTACTGCGTGTAGAGCGGACATATGGTTTCCGCTCTATTCATCGTCTCTTTTGCCGAAAACTCTTAGAGTGGATTTCACAATAGTCCCAATACCTGACGTAGTGTGACCCGAAAGGACCAGGAAAGGCAAGCGATGGACGCGAAACAGCCTCCTGAAGGGCAACTCATCAGAGCCGGTCGGATGGTCGCAATAGGCCGACTGACTCCGGCCCTCGTCCATGAGCTGAATAACTCGCTACTCGTCTTACTGGGAACGGCTGACCTCGAGCTTGCGATGCTGCCGCCGGATAGCAAGGAGCGCGAGCGCATGGAGACAGTGCGCGCCGCCGGCGACGAGATTCGCGATGCCGTCTCGCAACTCGCCGGCTTCACCCGTTCGCCTCTCGATGGCGAACAGAGGCTTTCGCTAGTCGACGTGGCGCAATCGGCAGCGGCTTTGACGCGACGTCTCCGCCTGCAGCGCGATATCGACTTCGAGGATCGCTACTGCGACGACGAGCTGCTCGTCAGCGGCAACGAGGCGCAGCTGCTTCAGGCGCTACTGCACATACTCACCAACGGCTTCCAGGCATCTTCCTCCGGTAGCACGGTCAAGCTGGAGCTGGTTCGCGAGGGCGCCGAGGCGGTCGCGCTGGTGAGCGACGAGGGCGCCGGCATAGCGCCCGAGCAGGCCGAGCGGGTATTCGAGCTATTCGAAACAACGAGGCTTGACCAGTTGGGTAGCGGCGTCGGACTCACCGCTGCGCGTGCGATTGCGCGCAGCCACGGAGGCGAGCTCGAACTCCGCCCGGCGGCCTCGGGCACCGTCTTCGCGCTGCGCCTGCCACTGGCGGAATAAGCGACGAGCTCGTCGCGCTGTTCTTTTGTCGATCACCGCTCGCCGACCCAGATAACGCGTATTTCCTCTTACGGGGGATGTGCCGAACCCGTTCTCTAGACGATGCTTCGTGCGAAGGGGCTGGGGAGCCGTGCAATGTCAGCTGGAAAAGCGATTGAACTAACAGCCGCAGGGGGTTTCGGCACCGCTATCCGGGTGCAACCCGCACCGACCAAGTCGCGCGAGCGACTCGAGGACCGAAGCGTTGACTCAGCCGTGCGCGAACGGCAGCAAGCGGAACTCGAGCTTTCCTCAGCGCACGAGCAGGCACTGCAATACGCCCTGCAATACGCGCTCTCCCACATCGGGCCAGAGCCCGTTCCCAATGAGCTTTCGCTAGAAGAGCGGGAACAGGAGCTAGCCCGCGAGCGCGAGCAAATGGCGGAGGAACGGGCGCAGCTGGGCGGCCTCGAAGCCGAACTGGCTAAAGCCAAGGCTCATTCTGACGAGCTCGAAAAACGGATCGAGAAGAAAGCCGCTCAGCTCAAGGAAGCCGACGACGATCGCAAACGGCTTGAGCGCGAGCTGCGAGCGCACGAAGCCAATGCCGGCGCCGACAACGACGGCCTGGCCGCCCGCGAGCGCGAGCTCGAGGGGCGCGAACGAGCGTTGGACAAAGAAACCGGCCGACTCGGCAAGCGTATGGAAGCGCTGGAAACTCAGGGCATCGAGCTGGCGGCTCAGGAGCGTGCGCTGGCGCTGGCTCTCGACCAAATCGCCGAGAAGAGCGGCGGCCTCCGCGACCTGGAGAGCTTCCTCGAGGCTCGCGGCGTAGAGCTTGACGAGCGTGAGCGAGAAATCGAGAGCGCCAACAAGGCGATTGAGGAACGGCTTTGCAGGCTCGAGAGCACAGAGCGCCGGGTCGAGCAGATCGAAGCCAGCTTCACGGAGCGGGTTTTCGCTCTAGAGCAGCGTGAGTCCGAGGCCGTCGCGAGCGGGAACAGGGCGACCCTGGCCGATGTGGAGTGCGGGCTACTTCAGCAACGCCTAGAGCAATGCGAACGCTCGCTGGGAGAGGCCGAGGGGCGATTGAGCGAGAAGGAGCACGTTTCACAAGGCTGGGTCGGTCAGCTGCAGAGCGACCCGGGCGATTGCAAAGGCGACTGGTGGGCGAAACAGCTCGGACGGACGAGCAAGGCGTCGAAAGAATCAGCGAGCGGAGAACTGCGGGCCATCAATTAACAGAAAGACAGTGGGGGGAGAACGATGGACGCATGGAGTGACGAAGGCAGGGTCTTCTTCCTAGACGCCGAGCCTGTAGCGACGTTGGACCAGACGCACAAAGACGATTCGGCGCTCCTAAGGCCCGAACTGGACGGAAGGATGGTGTCAATCGACGCCATCTCGATCTTGCTCGAGCGAAGCCGTTTCGAGGCCGCAACAGCTCTTTACGCCTGCCAACTCGAGCTGCAAGTCGCCGACGCTTCGCCTTATGACGACGCACCGGTCTGGGTCGTCATGAAGGCGCCGGCAGAGCTCGTCTTCACGCTTGGGAACCTCGATCGAGACGTCGCCTGGTTCGTGCGTGAGGCGATTTCCGAGGCGCTGCCGAAGGGCTATCAAGCCTCGGAGTTCTTCGTGCAGGCTCAGCTCGGCTCGGCACCTTGCGGCGAGAAGAGGCTGGTAGCCGCCTAGGCCGTCAACCGAGCACGCAACCGTTCCAATGCCCGCCGTGAGCGGGCGCCGGCCATACCCAGGACGAGAAGGCTGCGAGCCGCGACTACTTCGACGGCGAGGTGGGCCGCCACGAGAGCCACCGCCGCTGGCGCCGCGTCCTGCGCGAGCAAGCCAGAGCGCTTGCTGCACTCGAGTTACAGCCGGACTACGAGCTGCCTAACGCTACTTCCTAGAGCCACCGCTGGAGATCGCGCCTACCTCCGCAAACTAATCCACGGAGTCGCTTCGAATCTCCTCCATGCTCCGGCCCGAGCGAACGGAGTGGTCCTGCTCGGTCACGTCCTCGGTCGAGGCGAAGCTGTCGCTTTTCTTAACCAGCAACCAGGTCGTTTCGCCGGCGCGCGCGAAACGGATCAGCGCGAACTCGCCCTTTAACTTCTGGCCGGCGAGGACGAAGGCGAACTGGCCGCGCTTGAGCCCTTCGCGGAAGGCTTCCTCGCTTTCCTCCCGGTCGGTCTGGTTGAGGGCCACGAAAGTCCCCTCATCCCAGATCATGACGGTGCCTCCGCCGTATTCGCCGACCGCGATCGCACCCTCGAAGTTGCGGTAGTCGAATTGATGGTCGTCCACCATCATCGCCAGGCGCTTGTCGGTCGGGTCGAGCGACGGCCCCTTGGGTATCGCCCAGCTCTTGAGCACGCCGTCCAGCTGGAGCCGGAAGTCGTAATGCAGATGTGAGGACTGGTGCTTCTGCACGACGAAGCGAAGAGGCTCGCGCGAAAGCTCTTGCTCGGGGTCGTGCCCGGCGGCTTGTTCGGAGTTGCTTTCCATTGGATTCGAGCGTGCCGACTGTCTGCCCACATCATGCAGCGGGCTCACAGCATTGCGAGTGCCGATCCATTCTTATTCATCCAGAAGCGCGGTGCGGAGTCGCCGCCGACCACGCAAAGGTCGAGGCGAACGTTCCTTACCACGCCAGGAAGGCCCGCCAACGTCCGAGCGGTAGGCCGGAATTACTCCGACCTACCGCTCGATGACCTAGGAACACCGCCGGAGAGGATCACGAAAGCCACCGCGACGTTGGTCGTCACCGCATAGGAAACGACCACTCATTCGGCATCCGCTTGTTCAGCCTCGCGCTTGCGGCTTGAGCGACCGAACAGACGGATCGTCGATAGCGACAACTTCCGTGTTCCCCCTTCATCCCCCCCGGCGGATCTTGTTGTTGACAGGCATTTCAATTCTTCGCTTGCTCACCGTCCGAGCTCGAAAGAACGCTCGCAACGTGATCGATGGTGTTATGGGCTCCCACGCAAAACGAGAAGTGCGAGTGCGAACAGCCAGGCAATCGTGATCACGGCCATAACGGCGCCGTACTCAGCCATCGCTTGGCCTTCCTCGCCTCTCCAGAACAACCGCACACGTTCAGCGTTCGACACATGCGGTTCGTCTGAATTTGCCACGGCTGAAGACCTCCCCCTCGAATCTCACGACGTAGCCGCGCCGCCGTGCTTGCTTGCGGTCTTTTTTATCGAGACGGTAGTAAAGGCGCCGAATCCCTCAAGGCAGTGATTACCCCTAAATATCACCCGCTCTTAGTGATCGCACGACCTCGCGCGACCCGTTCTGGGGGACGTCTAGGCGAGCGACTGGACGTTGATCAGCTCGAGCGCGGCGCGTGGCAGATTCTCGACTCCGCCCTGGCTGAGACTGACGATCACGTTCTCGGGCTCGTTGGCGTACCAGCCGAGTATCACGCCCTCCGACCCGCCGGGCGCTCCGTCTAAACCTATTGTCAAGCGCACGGTGTCGCGCGCCTTGAGAAGCGCTCCCTCGCAAACGGGCCCTGACGGTGCAACGAGCGCCGGGCCCGACCTTTGTGATTTGAGCTGAGCGAGTGCGGCTTGCAAACTTTCCGAGCGACTGCGGCTACCAACTGCGGGTTGGTTCTCGAAATGGGACACGTTCTCCCTCCTTGAGAAAGGAACGCACGGAGATGGCTTCTACGGCTGATGTACGGCTGATGTTCGGGGAGGTAAGGCCCAATCGATGAACTACGGCGCTCGAATGGGTACCCCATTGATCGGCACGAGCGAATATCTATATATCCCTAAGTCAAGTTATTTCCGTCCGGGCGTTTTGACCAGCGGCGCGGGGCATGGGTGGCCCTGCGATCATCTAATAATGGAATCGAGAAAGGCAGACGAGCGGGAAGCGACGACGGAGACGCTTCGCAAGGCACTCGAGATTGCCCGGGCCGAGGCCGGCTTCCGTGCCTCGCGCTCGAGCGGACCCGGTGGCCAGCACGCGCAGAAGAACGAAACGCGCATCGAGGCTTTTCTCGAGCTCGACTCCTGCTCGCTCGACGAAGCGACGAAGGAGCGGCTGCGCGAGCGCTTCGGTCATACCGTGCGCGCCGTCTCGCAGGACGAGCGCAGCCAGCTGCGCAACCGCGAGCTCGCGCTCGAGCGGCTGCTGGGCAAGATCCGCGTCACGCTCGAGCCTCGGGCAGAGCGCACCGCCACGAAGCCGTCACGCTCGGCGATCCTGAGTCGCCTGGCCACGAAGCGGCACCGTTCTATCGCCAAGCGCCTACGCCGCCCGCCTGGGAGCGAAGATTGAGCCACCGCCAGCCTTGAGTTGGCCGTTCGGCTCGAGTTCCTGGTTCACCGGCGCGGCGCAACTAGCGAGTCTTGGCCTGCGCCATGTTGTTCGCGAGTGAGATCTCAGCCGCCGCCCCCGAGACGCTGGCTTTCACATTCGCCCGCTTTGTGACTCTGGCGACAAACGACAGCTTCAGGCTCTTCCCGGCCTCAATCGTCCCCAAAGAGCAGGTGGCTCGGCGCTGTGTTCGTGCACACTTGCGGCCGCCGCTCGAAACACTCCTGAAGCTCGACCCGGAGGGCAGCGTGATCGTGATCTTCACCCCACTGTCGGCTGTTCCGCCGCGGTTTCTGAGGCTGGCTACGAACGAGCTGAGGCGATAGCCGTTCTTCAGCTTGCTCGCCTTTCTGACCAGGCTCAGCGCCAGATCGGGAAGTGGCGGAGAGATCGTGAACGTCTTGCTTGCCGTTGCCGAGCCGCCCGCGCCTGTGGCGGTCAGCGTGACCGCGTACGTTCCCGCCTTCGTATAGGTATGGGTTGGCGAGATTTCGATCGAGCTGCTACTGCCGTCGCCGAATGACCACCCGTAATAGCTGGCGTCGGTCGAGGTGTTAGTGAAACTGACGTTGAGGGGCGCGCGACCAGAGCTCGCGCTCATCGCAAACACCGCCACCGGCGCCGGCGCCGTAACTGTGATCGTCGCGTTCGCAAGCCGGCTGCGCGCCCCATTGCCGGCCACGAGCGTGACGTTGTAACTCCCCACCGCCGTGAAGGTGTGCGTGGGCGAGGAATCGGTCGAGCTCGTGCCGTCGCCGAACGACCAGGAGTACGAGCTGGCGTTGATCGAGGTGTTGCTGAAGCTGACAGTGAGCGGCGTGGTGCCGGAGGTGGCGCTCGCAGTGAAGGAGGCGACCAGGCAGGTGGAAACTGACGTGATGGCCTGGAGCGTGCACTCGGCATCGATCAAGCCGTGAATTGAGTTCCCTGATGCAAGGTTCTGCGCCGACTGCTCGATCGCACTCACGACGCTCGAAGACGAAGCGGAGGAGCTGTAGGAGCGAGCGAGACCGGCGAGACCGGCGACGAAGGGGGTGGCGGCCGAGGTTCCGCAGAATCCCGTGTAAGTACTGCCGAGGCTGGTGGAGTTTGTGCAACCGGGCGCGTCGACCATGACCCATGAGCCGTAGTTAGACCACGTGTATCTGGAGTGGCCCTCATCGACGGCTCCAACCGAGATCACACCGTCGTAGGCGGCCGGGTAGTTGAGAGTGCTTACGCCGTCGTTTCCCGCCGCAGCAACTACTACGACTCCGTGCGTTTCGGCGTAACTAACCGCGTTGGCCAGCGTCTGCGACGTATTCGTACCGCCGAGCGACAGGTTGATCACGTCGGCTCCGTGATCGACCGCCCAGGTGATGCCTGAGGAGACCCAGCTATCGGTGCCCGCGCCACTGGAGTCGAGCACCTTCACGGGCATGATCTCGCACTTCCAGCAGACGCCCGCGATGCCGATGCCGTTGTTCCCTTGGGCAGCGATGACCCCCGCTACTTCCGTCCCATGCCCGAAGTCGTCGGCCGGGTCGCTGTCGCCGTTGACAAAGTCGTAACCGGACAAGACCCGCCCCATTAGCTCGGGATGGTCGGCTTGGACGCCGCTATCGACGACCGCCACGACAACGCTTGCGTCGCCGGTCGTCAGGTCCCAGGCTTCCGGGAAAAGTGGATTCGCGAGCGGCCAGGGAGCGTAGGGGGCGATTGAATACGGATCGTTGATCGAAGTGCTAAAGGCGTGGACGAATCCGTCCGCTTCGGCGTAGCTGACGTCCGCTTGGCGCCTGAGCAGCGTCAGCGCCTGCTTCTTTTCGGCGACCGGCACGCGTACGATCGCCGTCCTTAGCGAGTGCACGGTCGCTTCCCTCCGGCCCCCGATGCGGTCGAGCAGCGCTTTCTGCCTGGCTACGCCGGTGTGCCTGTCGAAGTGAACGAGAATGCGCGCGGTCTTCGCCGCCGCGGCGGTCTGGGGCAGCACGAAGGTCGCGACAGACGCCGCCAGAACGAGAAGGCAGAGCTTTTTCCGCATGGCTGCAGGCATCACTCGAATGAGCTATCGGAAGAGCCTACGGCTCGAGTTAGCCCTGTTCGAGTGAATACCTACCTTGAGTTCGAATTCTCATCTAGGGCTTAGCGACGACTCATCGACAATCGGCGAGGGCGCTAAGCCGCGACCTGAGCGCCCCTACGAAATTCCGAAAGAGAGGAGTCATAATCCCCCTTGTGGCAAAAGCGGCTTGCGCGCTCGCCCTGGCACTGGCTCTGATTGGCGTAGGCGCCGCCTATTCGCGCACTCAAGCGCATCCGACCGCTCTCGCCTGGGCGAACGGCCAGATCGCAGCTTTTGCTCAGGACGGAGACCAGATTTCCTGGGCGACGAGCGTTACGACATCCGGACCTGGAACTTGCGCGTGGCAAGTTCGAATCCGCCTACTCAGCAAGAAACGGCAGAGGATCTTGAACCTGGCCAGCGGCCCAACCTGCCATAGCGACAGCGGGTTCGATCTCAGCCACCCAACCTACCTCGCTCTTGCCGGCAAGCGCGCTCTCTGGACGATGCAGGAATCAGGGAACAGCTTCTACCAACAACTCGTAGCGGAGTCGTATTCGGCCAGACCGGACGTGCAGCTCGAAGAGCTCATATTCTCGAACGCCGAAGGCGACGGCCTGCATCTCGGCGGCATCGCAGGCGATGCCTCGACGCTCGCATACGGGTTCGTTAACGTCATCGTCTCAAGCCCGGAGGATTGCGTCGTCGACGGAGTTTGTACGGTCGCCGTATCGGGCGGCGGCGTCAAGCGGGTCACCGATGCCCACACCGTCACGGTTCCCGGGGCACCCCCACCTCTCATGCTGGCCGCCTCAGGTAGCCGGATCGCGCTAGTCGTCGCCGAGTCCGCCTCGACCTCCGGAACGATCGGGCCAGGCTCACCGGCTAGTGTAGAGGTACTCAACGCCATGACCGGAGCCGGCGTCGGCTCATTCACTCCACTGGGGCAGCCGCAGGCGATCGCCTTCTCGACCTTTGCTGTTGGCGTGCTGGTCTCTACTCCAGGCGGGAAGCGAATCGAGTTTCACTCGCCCGCCGGGGCTCTGATAAGAAGCGACAGTGTGCCGGCCGGCGCGACTGGTCTTTCGATGTCCAGCACATAAGCCGTGTTCCGCGTCGGCAAATCAATTCGGATTGTCCCCATCGGAACGGGAGCAGTACGACAGATCGCCGTAGCCACGGCCACACCGATCGGCCTTTCGATCGAGGGTAAGCGCATCGCCTGGGCCGAGAACATCACCGTTCACCACGCCCAGCGAGGGCGGATCAGAGCCGTCACCGTCAGGTAACCGCGGTAGCCGTTCGCCAGGTACCCACCCGCTGCTCATAACACTCTCGAACCTGCTTCTTGACGGGCTCCGTTATCACCTGTAAGTTATTTCTGACATGTGAAGGAGGGGCTTGACTCAAGACCGAACAGGCGACCAGCTTCTGAAGATGCTCGGCGCTCTGGCGAACCCGCACCGGCTCCGCATCCTCGCGGCGTTGCGCGCTCGCCAGGCGTACGTGAGCGAGCTGGCACGCGAGCTCGGCATGAGCCGGCCACTTCTGCACATGCACCTCCAGGTGCTGGAGAAGGCAGGCCTCGTGGTCGGGCATCACGAGGTCTCGGACGAAGGCAAGGCGCTTCGCTACTTCGAGGTGACCGACTTCGACGAGCAGCTCACGCCGAAGCGCATAACGGAGGCCGTGACGACACTCGACCTCGAGAGCAAACCGGACAGAAAGGCGAAGGGGTAAATATGGGATGGCCTTTGGTAGTGGTTATTGCGATCATCGTCATCGGTGGTACCGCGTTTTTTTCGACCGTTGTTGGTGGCAATGCGAGCGTCGCGGTCGAGAAAGCAAAGGGCGAGAACGACGAGCAGTACCGCCTGCTCGCGGCCGACTACGAGACTCTCGCCAAGGAGACGCGGGACGCCTCAACGGCGATGCAAGCCGACCTCGCGAAACTGCGCGAGAAGGTGGATTCGATCGAGCACATGATGCGAGAGGTGAGCTAGCCCCCGCCTCTCGCGTCACCTTCCTCTTGCTGGTCATGCTCGGCGTCTCTCTGCCGGCCTCCTCGGCCGTGTTGAAGACGAGCCCTTTACCGGCCGTAAAGATCGTCGGTCATCCGGCCCCGCTCTCGCACGACGCGAAGGCGACCTTCACGTTCTACTCGACCTATTCCGACGTCGATGCCTATCTCTGCTCGCTCGATCGCCATGCTTTTAGGTCCTGCCCGATCACGAAGACGTATCGCGGGCTCGCGAATGGCAAGCACCGCTTCGCGGTGAAGATCGTCAGCGACGGCGCGGCCGGGCCGGCGACGACGTACATCTGGACGATCAAGGTCAGGGCGAAGCGCGCAAAGGCGCCGGCGACCTATATCCATTCGCACCCCACCCTGACCACCACCGCCACCGACGCGTCCTTCAGTTTTTCCTCGAACGACTTGGCGGCGACTTTCAAGTGCGCTATTGACCTGGGCGCGCCAACGAGTACCGGTTTCTCTTCCTGCACCTCTCCGGCTACCTACGCCGGTCTGGCGCCCGGTTACCACACCTTCACGGTTACAGGCGTGGTAGACGGTCGAAGCGGCCGCGTGACGACGTACGCCTGGTTTATCTCTGCCGTGGCGCCAGTGAATACGACCGCGCCGGCAATCACGGGCACGGCTCAGGTGGGGAAAGCGCTGACGGCGAGTAGCGGCTCCTGGACGGGCTCACGGCCGATCTCCTATACGTATCAGTGGCAGCTCTGTAGTAGCGGGACGGTTTTCTTTTTCCGCGACGCGATTTCGGCGCCAACCACGCAGCCCGTCTCTTGCGGAGACATCGTCGGTGCCACGAGCGCCTCGTACACGCCTACGGGCTCGAGCCTCGTCGCCGGCGGCTTGCGCTCCTCCACCATGGTTTCCGCCAAGATCAATATGTACTACGGTTTCACCTTGCGAGTGGTCGTCACGGCTAGCAACGCCGCAGAAAAGACCGAGACGGTATCAAGCGAGACCGCGATCGTCCTGCCCGCCGCGCCGGTGAACACCGCCTTACCGTCTATATCCTTCGATTGGGCTCCGCCAACGGTCGGTGACACCGCATATGGCTCCGACGGATCCTGGCTCAATCTCGATTATTCTTATGACTGGACATATCAGTGGCTGCGCTGCGACACGAGTAGTGCCAACTGCAGCGCCATTCCTGACGCGACGTCGTGGGATTATGTGCTGGCGGACGCGGACATCGGCAGCACCCTGCGCCTCACCGTCACGGCTATAAACGCCGGCGGCTCGACAGCTGCGACCTCTCTTCAAACCGCTGAGGTCGAACCCCCCGTATAGTCATCTCAAGCGAGAGGCAGCGCCACATCTCACTCCAAGAAAGCCCCGATTAGCGGGGCTTTCTTTATGGGCCGTACAGGATTCGAACCTGTGACCTTGGGATTGAAAGGAGACCCTAGCGACCTCGGCCGGTCTCAGTCTAGCTCGAAAACGAGCACTTTCGGCCGCATTTTGGGCGTTTGATCTCGGCAGATCTCGGTGGAGCTGGTTGCCCCGGTGATGCCCTTACGCTGGACGCGATTCGAGCAATCTCGGCGCGCCCGCGATCCCAGACGAGAGAGAGCCGATTTTGATCGTTAGCCGTAACGTTTTCGCGACGAGTTGCTACGGAAAGCACTCGCGCCGGCGCGAGCACCGCTGCGCGTATCGAGGACGACCCCTGGGAACTGCCGAGAAATCCGCTCGAGCCTGAGGACGAGATCGGGAGAGGGGAGAACGAAGAGCCGCGGCAAAGCCGCGGCTCTTCGTTGAGTTGGGCGCGAGCTACGTCTCCCAACGCCAGTTGTGGCGATTGCTTCTCTCAATAAACGATAATCGGTTTCTTCAGGAAGGCGATGACCGCGGCCGGCTTGTTGGTCGCGAGGTGGATATCGCGGGAAACGCTTCCGTACGAGCGCACCGCCGTGACCGTGATCGTCGTCGCGCCGAGGTAGACGCGCGACGGAATCGCGACCGCGCCGTAGGCCGCGTAGCCGACACCGCCGGAGTCCGCCGAGGATTGTGGCCGGAACGGGTTAGTGAGGGAGATCATGGCCTTCGCCGTGTTTGTGCCGACCAGCCTCAACAAGAGCGATCCGCTCCAACCTGAGCCACCGCTGACGCCCTTCGTCGCCAGTGCGTTGAGGTTCAGAAAAACGCTACCGCGCCTGGCAGCTTGCATACCACCGGCATCGAACGTCCAGCTGGCGGTGTTCCCTGACGCGCGTAGCCAGTTCCAGCCGCTGATCACATCTCCATTCGACGTGTAACTCGATGGTTGAACCGTGATGAGAGTCCCTGCCTGTTGCCGATGAGTAGACATCGCCGCCGCTCCGCTTGCGGCGAGGAGCACGAGCGCGGCCGAAGCCACGACCGCGATTATTGTTCGTAGGCCCTTCATTTGGGCGCCTCCAGTAGGGGAATGGTGAGGTTCCACCATATTTCCGTAGTTGTCGGTCCAGGTCAAGTCGATCGGCTCTGTTTGGGTATCGAGCCGGTCTCCCAAACCCGGCTCCTAACTCGACGCCGTGAACATGGTGGCTCGAGTCGGGCCGAGGCTCGCCTGGTGCGGCGCGTGTAGTCGTCCGTACCACCACGGTACGCGCAGAGCCTTCAGCGTTACCTCGCTAGACAACTAAAGCCCTCGAATCGCGAGGCTTACCTGTTGGGCCGTGCAGGAATCGAACCTGCGACCTTGGGATTAAAAGTCCTAGCTAGTAGGCGACGTACAGCGCAGGCACGCGCAGGAACCGCACAACCGAGCCGAATCGAGCGCCGGTAGACGAAGCGAAAAACGCTCGTTCGAGACAAGCGCGTAAGCGCAGGCGTAAGCGCAGACGGCGGTATCG
>DATCCQ010000127.1:0-15832 GCA_036511185.1 Gaiellaceae bacterium | reverse complement strand
ACATCCCGCCGGTGCGCGAGTTCGTCGAGATGATCAGCGACTCGGGCGGCAAGCTCTACGCCTGCCAGGCGACGGTGGACATGTTCGGGCTGAGCATGGACGACTTCGTACCGCAGGTCGAGAAGGTGCTGACCGTGGGCGAGTTCTACGAGCTCTCCGCGGGCGGCGAGATCATCTTCACCTGAGTAGGCGGCAGCGCTCGTGTCGAGCGCTTACTCCGCCTTACTGAACTGCCAGACGGCCAAAGCCAGAGAGACGACGGCCACCGCCACGACGATGCCGAGCTCGAGCGCGATCGGCAGCCGCCAGCCGCCCCAGGTGACGCCTGCGTTCAGGCGAGTTTGTAGCGCCGGGGTGGCGCTGACGTGAGTAAAGACAGCGCGGCGCATCGGGTCAACCGCATAGGTGAGCGGATCGAGGCGCGTCAGCACCGAGAGCCACTGCGGCAGGTTGCTCGGCGGGAAGATGGCGCCTGAAAGGAAGAACATCGGCATGACGACAAACTGCATCACCGCCTGGAACGACTGGATCTCGCTCATACGGCTGGCGAGGAGCACGCCCAGCGCGGTCAGCGCGATTGCGACGATGATCATCTCGCCGAGCAGAGTCAGGAGCAGGACGGGCGCGTAGGGAACTCCAACGAGACCGGCCAGGAGCAGCATCAGCGCACCTTGGATGACCGCAGTGGTGGCTCCTCCCGCGCACTTTCCGACAACGATCGCGCCGCGCCGCACCGGCGCGACAAGCATCTCGCGCAAGAAGCCGAACTCGCGGTCCCAGACGATCGAGATCGCCGAGAAGAGCGCCGTGAAAAGAACGGTCATGGCGAGGATGCCCGGGAACATGAATGTCTTGAAGTTGACGCTGCCGCTCGAGGGCGCAAGGGCGCCGAAGCCCGTACCGATGACGAGCAGAAAGAGAATCGGCTGAACAAACGAGGTGAGTAGGCGCAGGCGATTGCGGAAGAAACGGAGCAGCTCGCGGCGCCAGACGACCTTCACCGCTCTCAGGTCGGAGCCGAGATCGCCGCCGGCGAGGCGCGCCGGAGCTATGGCCGGGGTATTTGCAGGCAAAGCTAGCGCCCTCCTCGTCTGCGCATTCGCGGATGGTTTCGCATCCGCTCACCGGCCGAGACCTCCGCGTCGCGGATCGTGCGGCCGGTGTAGGTCATGAAGACGTCGTCGAGCGTCGGGCGCGAGACCCGGATCGAGCTGATCGGCTGCCCAAGCCCGGCGAAAAGCTTCGGCACGAACTCCTCGCCGTCCGCGACGTGGAAGGCGACTGCGCCCTCGCTGATCGTCGCCTCGAGCGAGAACTGTGAGCGCAGCGCGGCGATCGTCGCCTCGCTGTCCGGCACCTGAAGCTCGATCCGATCCTTGCCGATCATCGCCTTCAGAGCATCCGGCGTGTCGACGACGACCAGCTCCCCGTTATCCACGATCGCGATCCTGCTGCAGTGCTCGGCCTCGTCCATGTAGTGCGTGGTCAGGAAGATGGTGATCGCCTCGCGATCGCGGAGCTCGTGGATGTACTCCCAAATGTGCGCTCGCGTCTGCGGATCGAGGCCGACGGTCGGCTCGTCGAGGAAGAGGACGCGCGGCGAGTGGATCAGGCCGCGCGCTATCTCCAGGCGCCGCTTCATGCCGCCCGAGAAGGTGCCGACGAGATGGTCTCTGCGGTCCACCAAGCCGACCATGGAGAGCACCAGCTCGAGCCGTTCGGCCCGTAGCTCGGGCTCGACGCCGTAGAGCTCGGCGTGGAAGCGGAGGTTCTCAGACGCCGTTAGGTAGTCGTCGAGGGTCGTATCCTGAAAGACGAGGCCGATGTGGCTGCGCACCCTGAGCGGCTCTCGAACGACGTCGAAACCGGCGATCTGAGCGCTTCCGGAGGTCGGCCGTAACAGCGTGCAGAGCATGTTGATCGTCGTCGACTTGCCGGCGCCGTTCGGCCCGAGAAAGCCGAAGATCTCACCCTCGCCCACCTCGAAGGAGATTCCGCTGACGGCAACGACGTCACCGAAATGGCGAACGAGATCCGACGCCGCTACCACGACCGGCTGCGACGCCGACCCGTTTCGCCCCGCGGCATCGCCGGCAGACGGAGTTAGCACCGCCACTCAGCCTCTTCCTGACAACGTCGCGAAAAGCTCTGAATCGAAGCGGTGGGGCATCGGACTTCGAACTCTAGATAGTCCGGATGCTCCCGAGTCGCAATCGATGGCTCCTTCAGACGCGAGAGCCCTTCGCCGCCGATCCTTTCTCCCAGGGGCGGCTGATCTTCAGGGCCGAGAGAATGGCGCGCGTCGCCGGCGAGCGGTTGAGCGTGTAGAAGTGGATGCCCGGAGCGCCGTGAGCAAGCAGGTCGGCGGCCTGGAGAGCGGCGTGGGCTACACCGAGCTCGAGCACGGTGCTCGGGTCGCTGGCGCGCAGTTCGATCTGGGTCGCCAGCTCCATGGGAATCGTGGCGCCGGAAAGAGCGGTCATGCGCTTGATCTGCTGACTGTTCGTAATCGGCATCAGGCCGGGGATGATCGCCTGCTCGATCCCCGCCGCCCGAACCGCCTCGACGAAGCGGTAGTAGACGCTGTTGTCGAAGAAGAGCTGCGTGATGAAGAACCCCGCGCCCGCCTCGGCCTTCGCCTTGAGCACGCTAATCTCACTCTCGAGATCGGGCGACTCCGCGTGCACCTCGGGGTAGCAGGCGGCGCCGATGCAGAACGAGTAGTCGCGCGCAATCACCTCGATTAGCTCACTCGCGTAGCGCAGCGCCTCGTTCTCGGGCGTCCAATCGGGTTGGTCCGGCGGCGGATCGCCGCGCAGCGCAAGCACGTTCTCGATTCCGGCCTCGGCAATACGATCGAGAGTCGAGCGCAACTCCTCGGGCGACGAGCCTAAACCCGTCAGGTGCGACATCGCCTCCAGCCCTAGCTCCTGCTTCATCCAACGTGTCAGCTCAACGGTGCGCTCGCTGGTTAAACCGGCGCGGCGGGTGATCGAGACGAACGCGGGCTCGAGCGGCGCCAGCTTCTCGATCGCCTCGCGCAGGTTGCGCTCGCCCTCCTCGCTTCTCGGCGGGAAGAACTCGAACGAGAAGACGGGCTGCTCGCTTCGGCTGATGATCTCACTTATGCGCACTTCGGCGTCATTCTAGGCGGGCACCGCTATCCATCCCGAGCGCCCCGCCCAGCTCAGAGCCCATTTCGGTAGGAACGCGCGGTTGAGGTGGTCGAGGCGTGGATGCCAGGGGCCGCACGAGCCGCGAAAGCACACTGGTAGTGCGGTGAGTGGATCGGGTGGTTCCTGGCGCCGCGAATCGGCCGCATCAGTCGTGTGGGCCTGGCGAGATGGGCTCTTCGACGCCTATTCGGCCTGGGATTCAGTCCCTCAGGCGCTCGCTCAGCGCCCGGCACAGCTCCTCTGTACCGGCCGCGGCGATCCGCGAGCGCGACTCGAGATCGAGCTCGGAGTCGGAGAAGGAGCCGCCGTCCACGAACTCGATCGCCAGCCCGACCTCACGTACGAGCAACTGCCCGGCCGCGACATCGATCGAGCGAGCGGGCTTGAGCGAGCAGACCGCGTCCAGGCGCCCGGCGGCAAGATGGCAAAGCGAGAGCGCGAGCGAGCCCATGATCCGCATCCGTTTCGCCAGCCCAACGACGCTCGGCGCCATCTCGGCGATCTTCGTTGTCTCGGTCGCCTCGAAGGCCAGCAGCTCGATCTCGCTTTTCGGCCTTTCTGCACCGAGTGGCTCGCCGTTCAGCCAGGCGCCCTCGCCGCGCCAGGCGATCCACTCCTCGCCGCTACCGAAGTCGTAGACGTAGCCGAAGAAGACGTCTTTCATCCTCTCACCGGCCGCGACCGCCAGCGAGACCGAGAAGAAGGGAATGCCGCGCTTGGCGTTGATCGAGCCGTCGATCGGGTCGAGCACGACGCGCAGCGGGCCGCCGGTGCCGAAGACCCGCTCGCCCAGCTCCTCCGAGACGAGCGTGAAGCCCGGCACGTCCAGTGCCTCGAGCCGATTCACGGCCGCTTGCTCGGCAGCCGCGTCGATCTGAGTCGTCTCGTCGCCGCCGCGCCCCTGCCCCAGAACCTTCTCGCGCTCCTCGCGCGTCGGCATGCGTTCCAGCTCGCCGCGAACGTCTTCGACGATCCCGCGACAGAGCTCCAACCAGGGCATCTACAGAGGGTAAAGGACGAGCCCCGAGAGGAGCTTGGGGTAGAAGTAGGTGCTCTTCTGGGGCATCACGCGTCCCTCGCGGGACACGGCAAAGACCTGGTCGATGCGCGACGGGCGCATCAGCACGCTCACTTCGGCGGCGCCGGAATCAACCGCCGCGACCGCGTCTTTCCAGTCGGGCGTATAGGAGATGCCCTCGTGGCCGAGCCGACCGATCAGTTCGACATCGAGAACCGGCTCGTCGGTGACGGCCAGGCGCACACCGGTCTTGTCGTAGACGAGCACGGCCGCCGTGTCGTAGGAAAGCCCTTCCAGCTCCGCCAGAGCCTCTTCGACGTCGTTTCTCGGCTCGCCAGCGGCCAGAAGACCAAGCTCGGGCGTCTTGGCAAACACGCGGTGGGTTGGGAAGATGGCAAGCCCCTCGCCGCGCGTGTTGACGAGCGCGGCAAAGGTGTAGGCGCTGGCCGGCGTTCCGTCCTGCTCGTGGAAGGCGACCGCAGTCTCGTAGCGGTGATGCCCGTCGGCGATCAAGAGCTGCTTGTCGGCGAGCGCGGATTGCACCTGCGCGAGCGTCGCTGGATCGTCAACGCGCCAGAGACGGCTGCGCACGCCCAGTTCCTCGGCGTCGAGATCAGGCTCACGCGTGGCGACCTGCTCGCGCAAAGCCTGCTCGCAATAGTCGGGATCGTCATAGAGGAGGAAAATCGGCTCGATCTGGGTGCGCGTCGCGGTGAGCAGGTGCAGACGGCTCTTCTTCGGGCCGGAGTGCGTGCGCTCGTGCGGCAGCACGACCTTCTTCTCGTAGGGCTCGACCTTGATCGAGGCCAGGAAGCCGGAGCGCGTGCGGGCGACACCGTCGGGCCCTACGAAGGACTGCTCCAGCCACCAAAGCGCCGGCTCGGGATCGCGGCGCAGGACTCCCTCGTCGCGCCAGGAGGCGAGCAGCGGGCCCGAGTCGTTCTCGTCCTCGGGCAGCGTGAGATTGACGATGTTGTGCGGCGAGCGGGCCAGATACTGGGCGCGCGCCTCGGCGTCGATCACGTCATAGGGCGGCGCGACAAGCTGCGCGAGCGGCCCCGCAACCGCGGGGTCGAAGGTCAGTGCCTGGAAGGGACGAACGTCGGCCACGGCAAGGAGCGTACCAACCGCCTTCTGACTAGACTCGACTAGTGGTCTCCGGCGAAAACACGGTCTTTACTAACCGCGAAAACCCTGACGGAGGGCGGCGATGACCGCCCTTGCCGAACTGGTTGCAGACAGTGCCGTCGAGGGCGTCTACGCCGTTAGCCGCAAGGAGCGGCTGCGGACGCGGGCCGGCGCCTCCTATCTAGCCCTCGAGCTGACCGACGAGAGTGGTCGCGCCGAGGCGCGCGTCTGGAACGACGTCGACCTGCTCGACGGGCGTTTCTCGGAGGGCGAGGCGGTGCGCGTGCTGGGGCGGGTCGAGAGCTTCCGCGACAAGCTTCAAATCCAGGTGCGCACGCTCGAGCCGGCGCCGGAAGCTGACCCCTCAACGCTTGCGCCGGCCGGCCGCCGCGACCCCGACGAGCTGGAGGGTTTCCTCGATTTTCTCGTCGCCGAGATCGCTCACGAAGGGCTCCGCGCGACCGTCACGGCGCTCGTCGCCGACGGAGAGCGAAGGCGCCGCCTGCGCACCCTCCCGGCCACGCGCGGGGGCCATCACAGTTACTCGGGCGGGCTGCTCGAGCACACCGTCGGGGTCGCCACCATCTGCCGCGATCTCTGCCAGCTTCATCCCCGCCTGCGCTCCGATCTGCTGCTCTCGGCCGCGCTCACCCACGATCTCGGCCGCACGCTCGAGCTCGGACCGGCGCCGCTGTATGCGCCAACCGGCGAGGGGCGCCTGCTCGGTCACGTGCAACTCGGCCTACGCCTGATCGAGCAACACGCCGGCTCGCTCAGCCAGGATCTCCAGGCCGAGCTGTTACACGCTGTGGCGACTCACCACGAAGCCCGCGCGGCCCGCACCGCCGAGGCGGCCGCGCTATACCACGCCAACCAACTAGACACGGTCGCCCAGCTACGACCCGTTGACAGCGAGTAGAAATGCTCGGTGTCGCGCTAGCTCTTTCGGCGAGTCTCGCCTGGGGCCTCTCCGACTACCTCGGCGGAGTCAAGAGCCGCGTAGTGCCGCTGCTTGCCCTGGTCGCCGTTTCGCAGCTCGCCGGTCTAGTGCTGATAGCGGTGGTCACAGCGGCCACGGGCTCCTTCCCGAATGCGAGGACCGCCGCCTACGCCGCGATAGGCGGAGCCGCCGGTGTGATCGCCGTCGCCGCTTTCTATCGCGGTATGGCGATCGGCCGGATCAGTATCGTCGCGCCTGTCTCGGCAACGGGAGTCGTGATTCCTGTCGTCGCCGGCTTCGTGCGCGGCGAGCGGCCGGGTAGCCTCGCGCTGCTGGGAATGGCGCTGGCCTTCGTCGGTGTTGTGCTCGCCTCGGCCGAGACCAACTCCAGCGGCAACCGAAGCATCGCCGCCGGCGTTGAGCTGGCGCTAGCCGCCGCGCTCGGCTTCGGCGTCTTCTTCCTCTTCCTGGCCAAGGCAAGCGAGGGCAACCATGCGCTGGCGGCCACTTTCATGCTTCGACTGACGACAGTGCCGCTTGTCCTGCTGGCGATGCTGGCTCTCCGCCGGCCCCTTCGCGTCCCGCGGCGCCATCTGCGCTGGATCGTTCTGATCGGCGTGCTCGATAGCGGGGCCAACGCTCTCTACGCGCTCGCCACCAACCACGGCCTGCTGAGCCTAGTCAGTGTGCTCAGCTCGCTCTACCCGCTGACGACCGTTCTTCTGGCTCAGGCGCTGCTGCGCGAGCATGTCTCACGTCACCAACGACTGGGAATCGTCGCGGCGCTTGCGGGCGTCGTGCTGATTTCTGCCGCCTAGGGCGTCAGCGTCGCCCGCAGCTCTTCGATCGCTGCCGGAACCAGGCGGTAGTACATCCAGGTTCCGCGCCGCTCGTGCTCTATAAGCCCGGCTTCACGCAAGACACGCAGATGATGAGAGACGGTCGGCTGGGCCAGCCCGAGCACGTCGACCAGCTCACAGACGCAAGCCTCGCCGCCGGAGGCAAGACGGTTGACGATTGCCACGCGCGCCGGCTCCGAGAGCGCCTTGAAGCACTGCGCGTGCCCGGCGAAGGCGTGCGCGTCGCTGGGAGTCGTCCCCGGCCGGCAGCAAACCTTGGCGAGTAGCTCGTTCATCGATATCTCTGAATGTAACAGCTCTCGGGTGGCTCGAGGAAGCGTTTCGCCTGTCTCCAACTCCAAGGTGTCGCGAATCGGCACAAAATCGGTGCGCCGAGGCGCGTTTCTCGGCGCGGCGGGACGGTACCTTGATACGACCCCGCGGGCGGGTGGTTTGGTGGCGGGCAGAGAAAGGTGGCGCCCTTCGAGAGCGATGCGACTAGATGTTGAAGCGGATGTTGAGCACGTCGCCGTCGGCGACGACGTAGGTCTTCCCTTCCAGGCGCTGCAGGCCCTTACGGGCCGCCTCGGTGTGGGAGCCCGCGGCGACGAGATCGTCCCAGCGGATCACCTCGCAGCGGATGAAGCCGCGTGCGATGTCGGAGTGAATGGTTCCGGCAGCATCCAGCGCTGTCTGCCCGCGCCGAAGCGTCCAGGCGCGGGTGTCCTTCTCGCCGGCGGTGAAGAAAACGACCAGATCGAGCGCCTCGAACAGGCGGCGCACGATCTCGCCGAGCGCCGAGGGCTTTCCTTCGCGGAACTCCTCGGCCTCCTCATCCGAGAGCTCGGCCAGCTCCAGCTCGAGCTGTCCATCGATTCCGTTAGGGCCGTTCTCGAGCGGAATGATGGTCTTGGTCGTAAGCGGGTCGAGCCCGGGCGGAAGTGGCTCGGGCCAGTCACGCAGGTTCTTGCCCTCGTCCAGGTGGGCGAGTAGCCGCTCCAGCGTCGCCACTTCCTTCTTGATCGTGGCGTCGCCCGACTTGGCCTGCTTCTGCATGCGCTCGAGCCGGCGCTCGACGTGATCACGATCGGCCACCAGGAGCTCGAGCTCGAGCGTCTCCAGGTCGCGAGCCGGATCGGCGTCGGGCGAGAAGCCGTCGAGCACGGCCAGGATGGCGTCGACCTGGCGCAGGTTGCCGAGCAGCGACGGACCGGTCCCGGGCACGTCCACGACCCGAATCGCCGCCTTCGTCACCTTCTTGGCCCCGACCGTCTCGGCCAGCTGCTGCAACCGCTCGTCGGCGATCTCCGCCATGCCCACGTTCTCCTTGCCCGAGGCGCCGGCGTAGGTACCGACCTCAGCGCCCGCCTTGGTCAGGGCGTTGAAGATGGTGGTCTTGCCCGCGCCGGGCAAGCCGACGATGCCGACTTCGAGGGCCATGCCGGTAGCTTAGGGCCTGTTCCGGTAGGGAGACGCGGCTGAGGTGGTCGAGGCGTGGATGCCAGGGGCCGCACGAGCCGCGAAAGCGCACTGGTAGTGCGGTGAGTGGATCGGGTGGTTCCTGGCGCCGCGAATCGGCCGCATCGGTTGTGCGGGCCTACCGGGATAGGCCCCTAGGGCCTATTCCGCCTGCGCCTGAGGGACTAGCTCGAGCACCTGAGCGAGTCGGGCGATCTCGGGTCCCTGCCAGTCCTCGGGCGGCTGCGTGTCGCCCGGTCTAAGCAATACCGCGTTCATCCCAAAATCGCGGGCGCCGACGAGCTCGTCGTCACCGCCGTCGCCGACGTATAGACACAGCTGCGGAGCGATATCGAGCTTGTTTGCCGCCAGCTCGAAGATGGCGCGATCAGGCTTTCTCAAGCCGACGCCGCAGGAGTAGATCTCGACGTCGAAGAGACCGGCAAGGGGCGACTCGGCGACGAGCCCGGGGATCTCGGAGGTGCAGTTCGTGAGGAGGGCAGTCCGGTAATCGCGAGCGCGGAGCTCGCGAAGGGTAGGAACGGCATCCGCGCGGGGCCGAAAACTCATGCGGTGCATCTCTACTCGCAGTCTGTATACCTCCTCGATCGCGTCGGGCCGTGTTACCCCGAGCGAGTCGCAGACGTACTCGACGTTTTCTCGCAGATCGGAGACGAGGCGCTGCGAGTAAGCGCGGCGCCAAGCCGGCTCGAACTGCTCGCGCGGCAGCTCGAGAATGTCCGCCATCGCCCCGTATGCACTCGCCCAGCGTTCGCCCGCGAACGGAACGAGAGTGCCCCAGAGGTCGAAGATCACCGCGCGAGGAACCACGACGCCCACGATAATCGCTCGCGCCGAGGTACAAGCTACTTCGCCCCCTAATCCAAGCCCACTCCCGCGGTTGGAGATACGTATCTGACTTCTCAGGGAACGAGCGTGAGCACTTCAGCCAGGCTCGTAATCTCCGGCCCCTGCCAGTCCTCGGGTAGCCGCGTGTCGCCGGGCCGCAGCAGCACCGCCTTCATACCGGCGTCGCGAGCGCCTTCGAGCTCCTGATCGTTACCGTCACCGACGAAGAGACATAGCCGCGGATCGACTTCCAGCTGAGTTGACGCAAGCTCGTAGATCGCGCGCTGCGGTTTCCGCAAGCCAACGCTGCAGGAGAAGACCTCGACGTCGAAAAGGCCGGCAAGCGGTGATTCGCCAACGAGCGCGGGAGCCTCGGAGCTGCAGTTGGTGATGAGACCGGTCAGGCAGCCGCTGTCATGCAACCCTCGCAGCGTGCTTACAGCGTCTGCACGTGGTACGAACATCTCACGCTGAAACTGGTTCCGCAGGTTGAGGCCGTCTTCGATAGCGCCCGCTCGCGTCACGCCCAGCGTGCGGCAGACCCGCTCTAAGCTTTCGTGCAGGTCGGAGACGAGGCGGCGGTGATAGTCCCGCTTCCACTCGTGCTCAAACTCCTCACGCGGTACTCCGAGCACCTCGGCGATCGACGTCAACGTACGCTGCCAGCCCTCGCCGTCGAAGTGGACGAGGGTGCCCCAAAGGTCAAAGATCGCCGCACGAGGAACCATCTCGTTCACGATAGCCGCTCGAGCGACGGGCACCGCGTTTCGCCGCCCCCCGCCTATAAGCGCCTAACGGACGGAAGCGCTAGGTTACTGCTGTTAGGAAGACAGCAATCGGGTAGATCCAGAACTGGGTAGATCCGAACGGGGGCAAGGAATGAGCGATCGATCCTCGGCCTGGACTCGATTCCAGGCTCGGAAGCTCACGAGCAGGCGCCGCCGGCTCGAAGAGCTACAGCAAGCGGAAACTCCGTTTCGCGCGATCTTCGAAAGCGCAGCGATCGGCATCGTTCTTGCCGACGCGGAGGGCCGGCCTCACGAGTGCAACCCGGCCTTCGAGCGGATGTTAGGTTACACGGAGGACGAGCTCCGAACGATGCGGGTCAGCGACTTCATGCACCCGGACGATGCCGAAGAGACCGAACGTGCCCTTCAAGCACTCATCGAGGGCAAGCTCAATCGCGTTCATACCGAGAAGCGCTGCATCCGCAAGGACGGCGGTCTCGTTTGGGTGCACGTCATCGCCTCGACCGTCGTCGACCCAAACGGTGAGCCCGCGTTCACGATCGCGATGATCGAGGACATCAGCGCCCGCAAATCTACGGAGGCGGACGCCGAATTAACGAGGGACTACCTAGCCGACCTGAGCGAGCGCCGGCGCGTGGAGGAGGCGCTCGCCGAGGAGCGCCACCTGATGAACACCTTCCTCGAGACCACCAGCCAGGTGTACTTCAAGGATCGAGCGAGCCGCTTCACCAGAATCTCGGAACTTCAGGCTTCCAAGCTCGGTCTGAACAGTCCGGACGAAGGGATCGGGAAGACCGACTTCGACTTCTTCTCCGAAGAGCACGCCCGTCAGGCCTACGAGGACGAGCAGCGGATCATCCGCACCGGCGAGCCGCTCGTCGACATCGAGGAGCGAGAGACCTGGGAGTATGGCCGCGAGGACTGGGTCTCGACGACGAAGATGCCGCTGCACGACGAGAGCGGCGCGATCATCGGCACCTACGGGATCTCGCACGATATCACCGAGCGCAAGCGTGCGGAGGAGGAGCGCAGGTTGCTCGAGGCAGAGCTGCTCCGGTCTCAGAAGATGGAGGCGGTGGGCAGGCTCGCGGGTGGCGTCGCGCACAACTTCAACAACCTCCTGACTGCGATCATAGGTTATAGCGAGTTACTGCTTGCCAGGCTACCCGGCGATTCGGAACTGCGCCCCGACGTGGAGGAGATCCGGCGGGCGAGCGAGCGCGCCGCAGAGGTGGCACGCCAGCTACTCCTCTTCAGCCGCCGCGAGCGCGGGCAGCGTGAGAGGCTCGACCTGAACGACGCGATCAGGGAGATGTGGACGCTACTCCGGCAGCTGATCCGTAGCGACATCGAGATCGCCACGGTGCTCGCGGACGATCTCGACCGAATCGAGAGCGACCGCAGCCAGATCGAGCAGGTGCTGGTCAACCTGGTCGTGAACGCGAGTGACGCGATGCCCGACGGCGGCAAGCTGGCCATCGAGACAGCGAATCTCCACCTCGCCGAGCCGCGCTTCGTGCGCGACGTTTCGCTTCTGGCCGGTAACTACGTGACACTGACCGTTCGCGACAGCGGCCATGGTATGGACGAGGAAACGCGGGCGAGGGTCTTCGAGCCCTTCTTCACCACCAAGGGCCCCGATCGCGGCACCGGCCTCGGGCTCTCGACCGTCTACGGCATCGTCGAGGAGAACGAGGGGTACATCTTCGTCGAGAGCGAGCTGGACCAGGGCTCGACATTCACGATCTTTCTGCCGGCGGGCGAGAGCTAGCTAGCGGAATAGGTTCTAAGCCCGACTGAGCACAGCTCGACACGACTCACCATAGAGTTTATGACCGCGAATGAGTCGTTTCGAGAGCACCCCCCACCCATCCCGGTAGCGAGTAAACGCATAGCGAAAGTGCCAGTTTCGTGTCGAACAAGAACCGCGCCGCCGGAAACGCAGCTACGGCGCGAGAAAGCCGATTTGACCCTCGGGCGGGAAGCGCTTGACGTAGACCACGTGAGCGAGCACGACGGTGAACGGGCCCTCGTTGCTGTCGAGCGTCAATGTTGACACCGCCGCCTTACCCAGGGCCTCTTCCAGCTCGGTCGCCGACTTGCCCGTGACCAGGCTGCTCATCATCTGGCCGCCCACGAAGCCGATCTCGATCCGGACGTACTTGCGCTCAGGCATAGGCCACCAGTTCGTAGAGAACGCCGTAAGAGGATTCCGGATGGATGAAGGCGACTTCGAGGCCGTGCAGCCCTAGCCTCGGTTCGGCGTCGATCAGCGTTGCGCCCTTGGCAACGAGCTCCGCCAGGGAGGCGCGGATGTCGTCCACCTCGAAGGCGATGTGATGAATACCGGGCCCGCGCTTGGCCAGGAACTTGCCCACCGGCGTATCGGGACTGGTAGCGCCGAGAAGCTCGATCCGGTTTCCGCCGAGGATGACCATGGCTGCGTCGACGCCCTGGTCGGGGACGGTCTCGCGATGATCGAGGAGGGCGCCGAAAAGATCCTGATAGGTCGCCAGCGCCTCGTCCACGTCGGCGACGGCGACGGCGATGTGATGGGTGCTCTTGGCCTGCACGGGTGGGATGCTACCGACTCGCGGCGCTGTCAGTCTGCGCTGCGCTCGAGCTCGAGGCAGGCGTCCAGTGCGGCGCGCGCTACTTCGAGCTGCTCCGGACTGGGCTCGGCGGTTGAGAGGTGAGTTTGAAGCTCCAGCCCCGGGCGGCGGATCGCGCGCGAGAGGGGCTCGTCGGGATGGGTAAGCGCCCAGCCTAGAAGCTCGCTTGAAAAGGCAACCGCGCCGACCTGACCGGCCACCCGCGCCGTCGCTCGAGCGCGCCGGGGAAGAAGCGAAGCCAGAACGTTTGCCAGCACCGAGCCGGCGAGTATCGGAGCGATCAGGTTGGAGCCGCAGCGCTCGTGTATGCGAGTTCGCGGCTCATCGTGCTCGTAGGTACCGATAGTGGCGTGCTCGGCGCCGTGGTAGGAGGTCAACTCCGAGCCCTTCATCGCCACCGCAACGGGAGCCATGGTCAGCGCCGTACTGGCCAACTCGCTTTTGAGCGGACCGAGGCGAGAGGAGCCACGTAGCAGGCGCACTGCCAGCGAGCTGGCCATGAGCGTCGCCAGCACCCGCGGCCGCTGGAAGGGAAGATGCGCCTCGGGGAGCGCGCGGCGAATCGCTGGGAAGACCGAGAAGGCCTCTACCAGCCGCGCCGGCCCGCGCAGCAGCGGCGAACGAACGTTCGAGGCCTTAAGGCGCTTCCGATTGCTGGCCACGCACAGCTCTCCGCTAGGTAGGCGTACCGCGCAGGCCCAGGCGGTGGGCCCATGAACGAGCACGCCGTTCTCGAGCGCCATACCGCCGAGACGGACTTTCTCCTCACCGGTCATATAGAGGTTGTAGCTGAGCGCGCCCGTCTGGGGAAGGGTCAGCCTGCGCCGGCGGCACGCCTCAGCGCCTGTTGAAGCGCCGCAGCAGCAGGGCCCGGGTGCCCGTCGCCGATCGGCGATCCGTCGAGCGATACGACCGGCATCAACTCCCGCACCGACGAGGAGGTAAAGGCCTCCTCGGCCGCGGCCAGCTCGGCACGCGTGTATACGCCTTCGGCGACCTGGTAGCCAAGCCCGGAAGCCGCCTCGATCACAAACTCGCGCGTGATCCCGGCCAGGATGCCCGTCTCGAGCGAAGGCGTGAAGAGCGTCTGGCCGTTTCGCCACCAGACGTTCGTGGTCGGGCCTTCGAGCACGACCTCGCCCTCGGCTAAAAAGATCGCGTCATCGGCGCCGCGGCGCTTGGCCTCTGCCGTCGCCGCCATGTTGACCGCGTAGCTGGTGGACTTGACGCCGCCGAGAATCCAGGGCGCCTTGGCGCGCAGCTCGTAGGGCACGCCTATCGGTAACGATGCGACGCTCATCCCGCGTGCCCTTAACGGCTCGTGGTCTTCGGGGATCTCGGCCACAAGCGCGAAGCCCACCGGGCTTCCCCCGTCACTCGCGCCCGGCGTCCAGACGAGACGTAGCGACGCGTCTGTGATTCCCGCGAGCGCCTCGGCGACGAGATCTCGGAAGGCATCTGGATCGGGCTCGGGCAGCTCGATCCGAGCCGCCGAAGCAGCCAGACGAGCGAGGTGCCCGTCAAGACGGAAGGGCTTACCGGCGTAGACGCGCGTCGTCTCAAAGGCGGCGCGACCGCGCAGCAGCGCCTCGTCGTCGGCCCTAAGTACCGGTTCGGCTGGATCGACGAGGCCGCGTCCGAGCACGGCTAGGGCGAGTGTGGACACGAGCTCAATACTTGCACGCCGGCGCCGCCGCGGTCGCCTGCATACTTCGCTCATGTCCGATCTCTTCGCGGACGCGGCGGCAAAGCGGCTGGCTAGCCTGGCGCCTCTTGCCTACCGCCTGCGCCCTCGTACTCTCGAGGAGTTCGTAGGCCAGGAGCAGGTGCTCGGCCCCGACTCGGCGCTGCGTCGAGCGATAGCCGAAGACAGGGTCGGCTCGATGATCCTCTTCGGCCCGCCCGGCACCGGTAAGACGACGCTCGCCCGCATCGTCGCCGAGACGACCGGCGCCGCCTTCGAAGAGCTCTCCGCCGTCTCGGCCTCGGTCGGCGACGTGCGCGGAGTGATCGCCCGGGCCAAGGAGCGCCTCGGCGCGCACGGGCAGCGCACAATTCTCTTCCTGGACGAGATCCATCGCTTCAACCGCGCCCAGCAGGACGCGCTGCTGCCGGCCGTGGAGGCGCGAATGATCACCCTGATCGGGGCCACCACCGAGAACCCCTACTTCCAGGTCAACTCAGCCTTGCTCTCGCGCTGCCAGCTCTACGCGCTCGAGCCGCTCACGCAGCAGGAGCTGGAGGTGATCACCCGCCGCGGCGCTGCCGAGCTTGCAGTCGAGCTGACGAACGAGCTGGTGAGCCTGATCGCTCTCCGGGCCGGCGGCGATGCCCGCAACGCGCTCAATATCCTCGACCTCGCCGCCGAGACGGCGACCTCCGAGAAGAAGGCGCTGGAGGCGCGCCACGTCGAGGACGCCTCGAGCAAGCGCCCGCTCGTCTACGACCGTGCCGGCGACGCCCACTTCGATTTCGCCTCGGCCTTCATCAAGAGCATGCGTGGCGGTGACGCGGATGCCGTCGTCTACTACCTCGCCGGGATGATCGAGGCCGGAGAGGATCCCCGCTTCATCGCCCGCAGGATGGTCATCTTCGCCTCCGAGGACATCGGTCTGGCCGACGCCAGAGCGCTGCAGGTCGCGGTCGCCGCCGCCGACGCGGTCGAGTACGTCGGCTTGCCCGAGGTGCAGCTCAATCTGGCCGAGGCGGCCATTTACCTCGCGCTCGCGCCGAAGTCGAATGCCGTCAAGACGGCCATCTTCAGCGCCCGCGAGGATGTGCGCGAGCATGGCAACGTGCGCCCACCCAAGATGTTGCGCGGCTCGGGCTATCGCGGCGCCAAGGCACTCGGCAGTGGCGAGGGCTACATCTACCCCCACGACGATCCGCGCGGTTTCGAGCTCGACTACCTGCCCGAGGAGCTACGCGGAAAGCGCTACTGGCATCCGAAGGGCGCCGGAGAAGAGCCGGAACCGGAAAACCCCGAGTAGCTTGACCGCAGGCCGTAGAGCGGAGCGTTGGCGGGATCGGCGGGTTCGAAGCACCGCGTTACTCAGCCCCCCG
>DATCCQ010000126.1:0-7816 GCA_036511185.1 Gaiellaceae bacterium | reverse complement strand
TCGTGCGCGCGCTCGCCAACTCCGTGCTCTGCTACGTCCCGGGCAAGGCCGTCATGGTCACGACGCCCGAGCGTGGAACCTTCCGTGCCGAGGCGCCCGCGGCCGAGCTGGCCGAGCGCCTGGTCGACCGGATCGAGCCGCTGGCGACTTCGCGCCTTGTGATCGACAACGAGTACGTGACCGATCTCGAGCCCGAGCTCTGGCAGGGCGACGAGCTGACGAAGGAGCTTGCCTGGGCCGGTGAGCAGCTGGACGGCTTCGGGCTGCTGCCCGCGCCCTTCCCGGTGCACGAGCTGTTAAGCGAGCGCGAGTTCCGCCACGTCAAGCGCCTCTGGGGCCTGGGTGGCCTCTCCTACGGCAACCTCTCGAACCGCAAGGACGAGACTCGCTTCTGGATGAGCGCCAGCGGCGTGGACAAAAGCGATCTGAAAGAGGTCGGGCGCGACATCCTGATGGTCTCGAACTACGACGCCAAGCAGGCCAAGATTATCCTGAGCGTTCCGCCCGATATCGAGCCGCGCCGGGTCTCTGTGGACGCAATCGAGCACTGGATGATCTACCAGCGCCATCCCGAGGTCGGAGCGATCCTGCACGTCCACGCCTGGTTAGAGGGCGCGGCCGCGACCGAGATCAACTTCCCCTGCGGCACCGAGGAGTTGGCGTCTGCCGTCTCGGCGCTGCTCGATGCCGAGGAAGATCCCGGCCACGCGGTCATCGGGCTGCGCAATCACGGCATAACGGCCACCGGCGAGAACCTGCGCGAGATCATCGAGCGCGTCACGCCGCGCCTGCAGCCGCAAGTACCGATGACCTGAGCCGGCTTGCGAAGCGGAAAAACCTAGAGCGACTCGAGCACGTAGCGAATCGTGTCGCCGAGTGTCTCGGCGACCGGTCGCGGCGCAAAGCCAAGCTCGTGCTCGGCCTTGGCCGAGTCGGCGTACCACCAGCGACGAGCGACGCGCGCGTAGCCCGCGGATACCGGCCAGGGAACGACGGTGGTAAACCCGATCGCGAGCGCAGCCGGAACCTTCAGCTGGCGCCGCTTGCGCCCGGCAATTTCGCCGACTCGGGCGAAGAATTCCGCGTGGCTCATGTTCCCGCCGCGACCGGCGAGGACGTAGCGCTGGCCGGCCTTGCCGCGCTCAGCGGCCGCGATCAGGCCGAGCGCCGTGTCGCGCACATCCACCAGGCAGAGGCCGCCGTCGACGATGAAGCGGAGGTGCCCGCACAGGTACGAGCGAATCGGCCAGGTCGTGCCGCCGCGGCTGTCGCCCGGGCCGATGATGTAGCTGGGATTGGCGATGATGACGTCGCGCCCGGCACGGGCGGCCTCGAGCGCATAGCGCTCTCCCGCGATCTTGCTGACCGAGTAGGGCATCGAGTCGGCGTCGGGCGGCGGCGAATGCGTCTCCGTGATCGGGTCATCCGGGCCCGAGCCGGGGCCGAGCGTCGCGACACTGGCCACGTGCACGACGCGAGCGGCGGGATCGACCGCGTCCAGCAGCCTGCGCGTGCCCTCGGAGTTGGTCGCCATCAGGCGCGCGCGATCGCGGCGCTCGTGCGCGACCAGCCCGGCTACGTGGTAAACGAGCTCGCAACCGCCGGCCGCCTTGCGCAGGCCTTCGGCGTCGTCCATCGATACGCGCGCCGGCTCGGCTCCAAGCGCTGCCAGCGTGCCAAGCGCCCGCTCGTCGCGGCCCAGCGCCCGCACCTTTTCGCCGCGCTCACGCAGAAGCCGCACCAGCTCCGAGCCGATAAAGCCGGTCGCGCCTGTGACGCAGATCACGCGGTCCCGCTCTCCTCACGATCGTCCGAGGAGAGAAGCCAGGCGATTGCTACCGGTGCGAGCACGAGCGAGACGATCTCGTTCGAGACGCACCAGGTGCAGTAGCGACCGATCTCGTGCGCCTGGATGTAGAACAGGTAGGCGTTGAAACCGAGTGCGACGAGGGCGATCATCACCCCCAGTTGCTTGGCGAGCGGATGGCGGATCAGCGTGCTCGCCACGATGCTCAAATAGCTGAGCAACCCGAGCAGCGCGACCGGGATACCGAATAACTTCGACCAGCGCGAGTTCTGCACGACCTCGCAGCCGCTCGTCAGGCAAACCGGAGGGCTGCCCTTGAAGTGCGTGTAGGTGAGGTAGCCGGCGATGCCGGCGCCGATCAAGGCGAGCGCCGCGACCGCCCAACGCAAGTAACGCTCCCTCATTTCGCCAGTTGGGCGTCGATGGCCTTGGTGAAGGTCGAGAGAGGTTGAGCGCCGACGATCGTCTTCTCGACCTTGGTCGAGCCCGTGCGCTCGATCAGGAAGCTGGGAGTCGAGATGTCCTTTCCGATCTTCGCCTTGCCGAGCTTCTCCGCCGCATTGATCAGCGGGACGACCCTGTTGGTGTTTGCGTCCGCCAGGGCCTTGCTCGCGTCGAAGCCCTTCGACCCGACCGCAATGGCGATTCCTCTGACCAACTTGTCAGTGGCCCAACCCGTACCCTCTTGCCCTTGGTTCTCGAAGGAGAGCTCGACCACGTTCCAGAGCTTGTTCTGGAACCCTGCGGCGAGGGCGAGCCTGAGTAGGCGCTCGGAATCGGTCGTATTGAAGTTCTGGTCGAGGAAGTCGAGACCCCGGTATTCGATTCGGAGCTTGCCGGTGCGAACGTACTTCTGAATGAGCGAGGGAAGAGTGTTTCGGGCCCACTCGCCGCAGAACGGGCACTGCGGATCGGAGAACTCGACCAGTGTCACCTTGGCCTTGGGATTGCCAAGCTCGATCCCGTTTTGCTTGATACCGCTCAGCATCTCCGCAATCGAGTCGGTCGCGATGTTGGCGGCGCTCTTCTTATTGGAGGTATGACCGAGCTGCATCGCCACGACGAGCGCGACCACTAAAACAATCGCTCCTCCAACAATCGCCAGAACTGGTGCGAGCCTGCTGTCGCGCTTCACCGTTTTCCTCCTCGATTCGCCGGGTAGCCCATATTCGCTGCGCAAAGAGTATTCGACGCGGCCGGCGTCGGGGCGCGGCGTAACGAGCGCTTAACCCGGACTCGGAGGTACGAGCGCCCGGCCGCTGCGGGGATAATGGGGTACGTGCTGCCCGATTTCGATCACTTGAGTCAGGATCGCCTGCGAGCGCTGGTCGGCGCAGGCATCGAGCTCAACTCTGAGCTCTCGCTCGAGCGGGTGCTCGAACGCGTGGTCAAGTCGGCGGCCCAGTTGACGGGAGCGCGCCACGCCTTGCTCAAGCTCGCGGCCGGGGGCGGTGACGAAGGCGGACGCGTGGTTAGCTTCGGAATCGACTCCCAATCGCGCGCAGCGGTTGACCTAATCCTCGCCGGCCCCGGGACGCTGAGCGAGCCGATACTGATTCGGGGAAAGCCTTTCGCCCTTCTCTATCTCGCCGCCAAACGCAACTCCCAATTGTTTACGGCCGAAGACGAGGAGCTGCTTCGCGCTCTGACAACCCAGGCCGCGGTGGCTATCGAGATGTCCGAGCGAGTTGCCCGGGACGCGCTCAGGCGTGTAGTCGCCGCACAAGAGCTGGAGCGCCGTCGGCTCTCGCGTGAGCTCCACGACGAGACCGGCCAGACCTTAACCTCGGTGCTGTTGGGATTACAGGCGATCATCGAGGCGCCCGACGGCACGGGCGCAGTCGCTGAAGCCGAGCACCTACGCGAATTAGTAACAAAGGCGCTGCAGGATGTTCGCCGGCTCGCGGTCGAGCTTCGGCCCAAAGCGCTCGACGATTTCGGGCTCCTGCCGGCCTTGAAGCGCCTGAGTTCGGGCTTCAGCGAGCAGACCGGTATCCGCGTGGAGGTCGAATCGTTCCTCGGCAAAGAGCGACTTCCAACGGAGATCGAGACGGCGCTCTACCGCATAGTTCAGGAGTCGCTGACCAACGTGGTCAAGCACGCGCGCGCCAGCTCGGTTAGCGTCCTCGTCACGCGTAAGAGCGGTAGTGTGATTGCTGTGATCGAAGACGACGGGCGGGGTTTTGACGCCGGCGCCGGCCGAGATGAGGGTCTTGGCCTGGTAGGAATGGAAGAAAGGGTGGCGTTGTTGGACGGACGGTTACAGATCGAGTCGAGCGAGGGCGCCGGCACCACCATCGTGGCGGAGGTTCCGCTCAGATGATCCGTGTATTGATCGTCGACGACCATGCGGTCGTGCGAGCCGGGCTGCGTCACGTGCTCGATTCGGCGCCCGACATCGAGACCATTAGTGAGGCAGGCGACGGGCGCGAAGCCGTTTTCGAGGCTCGCTCGCGCAAGCCCGATGTGATTCTCGTGGACGTCGTGATGCCCGGAAAGAGCGGTATCGAGGTGACACCCGAGTTAATCAAGGAATCGCCTTCCTCGAAGGTGCTGGTGCTTTCGATGCAGGACGATCCGAGCTACGTGCGCGAGGCCTTCGCAGCCGGAGCCAGTGGCTACGTGCTCAAGGAGGCGGCGGGCGCGGAGTTGATCACCGCCGTGCGCGAGGTTGCCCGCGGCGGCCGCTACGTCCATCCGGAGCTCGGCGCGCGCCTGATCGAGGCCGAGGCGAAGGCACTCAAAGAAGCCGAGCTCGATCCCCTCTCCGAGCGCGAGCGCGAGGTACTCCGCCTGCTCGCCCTGGGGCACACCAACCAGGAGATCGCCAAGAAGCTCTACATCTCGGTGCGCACGGCCGAGACGCACCGCGCTCACATCATGCAGAAGCTGCGCCTATCGACCCGAGCCGAACTCGTTCGCTACGCGCTGGAGCGCGGGCTGCTGGACAAGGCGCGTCGCGGTGAAGACGAGCCCGCTTAAGCCCGCCTAGTTATTCCCCATCGCCAATCAGCAGCGCGGACGATGGGCGCGCCAGCTGCTGAAGAGACAATGCGCACGTGAACAGTTACGGAGTCGTTTGGCAGCAGAACAACCGCCCACCGGTTCCCGGCAAGCTGGAGCTCGATCTAGCGCGGCTTCGCTTGGAAGGTAACAATTGCAGCGAGCTTGCCGTCTACGACCTTCCGCTTGGCGAACTGAGCGGGGTGCACGTGGGACGGGAGAGCGGCGACCGGCTCGACGGCCGGCCCACACTTCTGCTCAAACGCTCGAACGGCGACACGCTGCGTATCGCCTCACTCACGCAGGCCGGAATCGTGTGCAAGATCGCCGAGCGATTAACCGACGAAAGTCCGCCCGCTGCGCGGGCATGACGACTTTCGTCGGCGGATCCTGAAGAAGAGCCGTCGTTTGCCGCGCCCGTCATGCCGGTTGCGGCGGCGGTTGTCCGCGGGATCAGGCGACGCCCGTCCCCAACTCGGCCATCGCTAACACTGACCACAAACTCGGCCAGCCAAGAGCACGTCTAGGAGCAGACGAGGCACCCGCGCCGAAGGCGCGGTGACTCGTACACACGACTCCCGAGAGAAACCGCCCGGTTTCTCTCGGTTGGTTACCAGCCCTTGAGCGGCGGGCCCTCGCGTACCGGCTCGACGCGGATGCGCGCGTCCACCGGGAGATAGCCCTTGGGCAGCGCGAAGAGCGGGTTCAGGTCGAGCTCGACGATCTCGGGCCGGTCGATGGCGAGCTTGGAGAGGCGGAGCATGAGATCGATCAGTGCGCCGCTATCGGCCGGCGGTGCGCCGCGGAAGCCGGCAACCAGGCGATTCGTGCGGTCGCTGGAAACCAGCTCTTCGGCGTCGCGAGTGGTGATCGGCGCGATCCGGTAGGTCGTACCGGCGATCAGCTCGGCGAACACACCGCCGGGGCCGAGCCCGACCAGCGGCCCGAACAAGGCGTCTTCAACGACGCCGGCGAGCAGCTCGATCTTGCCGTCCACCTGCTGCTGGATCAGAGCCGGCAGGCCGATCTTCTTAAGCGTTTCCGTCAGCTCTTCGTCGCTACTGATGCCGAGCGCGACCAGGCCCTTGTCGCTCTTGTGCAACCCCGCCTCGGCCGCCTTGACGACGACGGGGTAACCGAACTCGTTGGCGGTTGCCAGCGCCTCCTTGCGAGTGGCGGCGACGTGCTGCTTGACGAAGGGGATGCCGTAAGCGCCGAGCAGCTGCTCTATCTCGTCGGCGTGCAGCCAGCCGTCGTCGTCACGGCCGATTGCCTTGGTAACGACCGCGGCACCGGTCTCGAAATCGATGCCCTCGAGCTGCGGCACGGTACCGAGGGGGCGGCGCAGCCACTCTCCGCGCTTGGCGGCGTGCCCGATCGCGTGCGCGGCCGACTCGGGGAAGTTGAAGGAGACCGACAGCGACCCGAAGACGCGCTCGGCGCTACCGGCGAAGACCGGGACGATCGGCTTGGTCGGCTTGTCCTCGGCCAGCACCTGCTCGATCGACTGGACGATCCGTTCGGTCGAGGCGCTGACCATCGGGATTGAAAGCACGATCAGAGCGTCGACGCGGGCGTCGGCCAACACGATCCGAATCGCCTCGGTGAAGACCTCTCCGGTCGCCGTTCCGAGCATGTCGATCGGGTTGCGGACGGTGGCCTCCTTGGCCAGCAGCTTGCGTAGCTTCTTCTGGCTCTCCTCGGTCAGCTCGGGCAGAGTCAGCCCGACGGCTTCGCAGGCGTCGGCGCAGATAACGGCCAGGCCGCCGGCGTTGGTGACGACGGCCACTCTGTTACCGCTGGGAAGCGGCTGGCCGGCAATCAAGCGTGCGGTCTCGAGCAGCTCCGCGAAGGTCTCGGCACGAATAACGCCGGCCTGGTGGAAGAGCGCTGCTGTTGCCGTCTCGGAGCTGGCGAGCGCCGCGGTGTGCGAGGTGGCAGCGCGAATTCCGGCAGTGGAGCGGCCGCTCTTGAGAGCCAGAATCGGCTTCTGCCGGGCCACGCGACGGGCGATGCGGGCGAATTTCTTCGGGTTACCGAAGGACTCCAGGTAGAGCAGAATGAGGTCGGTCGTCTCGTCGTCTTCCCACCACTCGAGCAGGTCGTTGGGCGAGACGTCGGCCGTGTTACCGACCGAGACGAAGGCCGAGACTCCGAGCCCGCGAGCGCGCGCCGCGTCGAGCAATGCGACGCCAAGCGCCCCGCTCTGTGAGGAGAGCGCAAGATTTCCGAAGGGAGGCTCGACGGCGCCGAAGGTGGCGTTGAGTCGCGGAGCGGCCGACGCGATACCGAGGATGTTCGGGCCGAGTAGCCGGCCGCCGTGCATGCGCACGAGCGCCAGCAGCTCTTCCTGCAGGTCCTGCCCGTCAATCCCGACCTCGGCGAAACCGGCCGAGATGACGGCGATGGCGCGGATGCCCTTGCGGAGCGCATCGTCAACCACGTCGAGCACGACCTGCGCCGGCGTGCAGACGATGGCCAGATCGATCGAATCGTCGATCTCGTCGACCGAGCTGTAGGCGCGCACGCCCGCGACCGGAGTGGCGGATGAGTTAACCGGATAGACGACGCCCTTGAAGCCGGCTTGCAGGATGTTTCGGAAGAGATCGCCGCCGGTCGATCCTTCCCGCGACGAGGCGCCGATGATGGCCACGCTGCGAGGAAGGAAGAAGGGCCGGAGCGAAGTCACGACCGCCTCGTGATCTCTGGCTCCCACCCACTCGAGCAGGTGCTCGGTGGGCGCGAGCGATATCTCCATCTCGACGATGCCGCTGTCGAGCTCGCGGTGGAGGCTGAAGCCGCTCAGAGACAGCATCTCGAGCGCCTTCATGTTGTCGGCCTTGACCAGAGCGACGAAGCTGCGGATGCCGACTGCCGAGGCGCGTGCGACGAGCTGATTGAAGACCTGCGTGCCGAGACCGTGACCCTGAAGGTGGTCGGCGACGACGAAAGAGACCTCGGCTCGGTCGCGCTGGCGCAGACGGTCGTAGCTGCCCAGGGCGACTA
>DATCCQ010000125.1:0-4860 GCA_036511185.1 Gaiellaceae bacterium | reverse complement strand
CCGGAAACGCCGTTTCTTAGCGTCCTAGCTACTTCTCGCTGGTCGCCACCGGAGTACTGCTCTCCGCGACCTCGTCCGAGCCCTCGTGCTCCTCCTCTATCCTGGCGACGTCCCTCTTCGGGTGAACGCGTTTGAAGTCGGACAGGGCGGCTTCCCAATCGCCGAGCAGTTTCTCGGCGCGGGCAGAGCCGGTGAGTTCGAGGTGCTCCTCGACCAGCGTGCGCAGGGTCGCAGCTTCCGCCTTCCCCAAAAGGTCGGCGGTTACCAGGTCGGGGTTCATGCGAGTTTTCAAATGCCCTTGCGGGTCGTAGACGAAGGCCTGGCCACCGCTCATACCGGCGCCCAGGTTGCGGCCGAAATCGCCCAGGATGACCACGGTTCCGGAGGTCATGTATTCGCAGGGATGACCGCCGGTGCCCTCGACAACAGCGACGGCGCCTGAGTTCCTGACGGCGAAGCGCCCACCCACGCGCCCGGCGATGTGCAACCGCCCGCCCGTCGCTCCGTAAAGCAGCGTGTTGCCGGCCAGGACCGGATGACCTCTGACCTCTGCCCCCGGTCGGATGACGATCCTTCCGCCGTTCATGCCCTTGCCGACGTAGTCGTTGGCCGCGCCGGTGAGCTCTAGATTGATTCCGTCGGCGAGGAAGGCGCCGAAGCTCTGTCCGGCGATTCCCTGGAAGCGAACGGTCAGCGAGCCGGGAGGAGCGCCGAAGCCGAAGTGATCGCCGATGTCGCCGCCGGCGCGGGCGCCGACCGTGCGGTCGCCGTTGCCGATCGTGTACTCCAGCTCAAGCTCCAGATCGCGCTCGAGAATGACGGCCGCCTCGGTGGCGATGCGATCGTTGAGCTCACCGCCGGTACCGACCACGTGCGGCTCGCCGCTGAAGCGGAACGGGCCGTCGCCTTCCCGCGCGAGTAGCGGAGCGAGGTTGACCAGGTCTTTGCGAGCATCGCCGGTTGGGCGCTGGCGCAAGAGCTCGGTTCGCCCGATAGCGTCGTCGAGCGAGCGCAGTCCGAGCGCGGCGAGCTGACGGCGCACCTCTTCGGCCACGAAAAGGAGATAGGCCGCGACCTTCTCGGGCGTTCCGGTAAAGCGAGCGCGTAACTCTGGCCGCTGAGTTGCAATCCCGACCGGGCAGCTGTCGAGGTGGCAGGCGCGCACCATCAAACAGCCCTCGGCCAGTAGCAGCGAGGTGCCGAAGCTGAACTCGTCGGCGCCTAGGAGCGCCGCCACGACCACGTCACGCCCGGTCTTGAAGCCGCCGTCCACGCGTACGCGCACCCTTCCGCGCAGACCCTCGGAGACGAGCGCCTGCTGCGTCTCGGCGAGCCCCAGCTCCCAGGGCGCGCCGGCGTTCTTGATCGAGGAGAGCGGGCTGGCGCCGGTGCCGCCGTCGCAACCGGCGATGTGCACGACGTCGGCCAACGCCTTGACGACGCCCGCGGCGACAATGCCGACGCCGGCTTCGGATACCAGCTTCACCGAGACGTCGGCGCCGGGGTGCACTTGGCGCAGGTCGAAGACCAGCTGGGCCAGATCCTCGATCGAGTAGATGTCGTGATGAGGCGGCGGTGAGATGAGCGCGATCCCCGGCTCGGTGTGCCGTAGCTCCGCGATCTCGGCGGAAACCTTATGCCCCGGAAGCTGGCCGCCCTCGCCGGGCTTGGCGCCCTGCGCGATCTTGATCTGCAGTTCCTCGGCCGAGCGCAGGTAGGCCGGCGTGACGCCGAAGCGACCCGAGGCGACCTGCTTGATGGCCGAGTTGCGCGCCGTTCCGAAGCGGGCGAGTGCCTCCCCGCCTTCGCCCGAATTGGAACGGGCGCCGATCATGTTCAGCGCGACCGCGAGTGTCTCGTGCGCCTCAGCCGAGAGAGCGCCCTGACTCATCGCGCCGGCCGAGAAGCGCTTGACGATCGCCGAGACGGGCTCGATCACCTCGAGCGGCAACGGTGGCCCCGACGGCACCAGCTCGAGCAGATCGCGTAACTCGAGCGGCTCGCGGTCGTTGACGGCTTTGGCGAACTGCTCGTAGACGTCCCAACCGCCGCCGGCGACGGCGCCGCGCAGTAGGGACGCGGCCTCGCGCTGCCCGCTTGTGACCGATTCCTTGAGGGTGCTCACACCGGGAGCCGTGGTCGCGTGTTCCTCGCCGCCGCGACGCATCTTGATGAAGCCGGGGTTGCCCAACTGCGGCCGCTCGGCGAAGGCCTCCTCGATTCGTTGCCAGGCGTCCTGCTCCAGCTCGGCGAAGCCGATACCGCCTACCGCCGAGGAGGTGCAGGCGAAGGCCTTGCTCATGATCTCCTCGCCAAGGCCGATCGCCTCGAAGATCTGGGCGCCGCGATAGCTGGCCACGTCCGAGATGCCCATTTTCGACATCACCTTCAAGACGCCGTCTTCCATCGCGCTGCGGAAGCGCTCTTGCGCCAATACCGGGTCGCTGCCGTCTCTGCCGAGCCTGCTGCGGCCTGCCAGCGCTGCCACCGTCTCGAGGCTCAATCGCGGACAGATCGCGTCCGCTCCAAAACCGAGCAGGGTGGCGAAATGGTGCGTCTCGCGCGGCTCGTCGCTCTCGACCAGGATCGAGGCGCTCGTGCGCAGCTCCGAGGTCACCAGGCTCTGGTGCACGATGCCCACCGCGAGCAGAATCGGGATTGGCGCTCGCTCGGGCGAGATGCCGGTATCGGAGATCAGCAGCAGTTCCTCGCCGCGTCGGATCGCCGCGGCGGCCTCGCCGGCCAGGCGCCCGCAGGCTGCCTCGAGCCCTTCGCCTCGATCGAAGGTGGCGTCGAGGCGGCGGGTGTCGAGCCCGCTCAGCCCATCCGGGAAGAGGAAGAAGCTCTCTAGCTCGGTCAACGCCGCGGCGCCGGGCTCTTCTCGTAGGATCGGCGCCCGCGCGCCAAGTAGCGTGCGCAGGCTGCAGACGAGCCGCTCGCGCAGGTGGTCGATCGGCGGGTTCGTGACCTGGGCGAAGCGCTGCTTGAAGTAAGCGGGCAGAAGGCGTGCGCGGTTCGCCAGCGGCGTCACCGCCGAGTCGTCGCCCATCGATGCGGTGGGCTCGTGGCCGGTGGCGCCGATCGGCCGCAAGATCACATGCAGCTCTTCGCGGGTGAAGCCAAAGGCGACCTGGCGTGAGACCAGGTCTTCATCGCAGCGGCCGTCTGCTTCGCCGATCGCGTGCGGCTTTAGATTCGGCTTCAGCCAATCGCCGTAAGGACGCCGCTGTGCCAGGCCCTGCTTGATCCGCTGGTTGGAGAGCACTTCTCCCGAAGCGGGATCGACGGCGATCATCTCGCCAGCGCCGAGCATGCCGTACTCGACCGTGACGTGCGGTGGGAAATCGATCAGCCCCACTTCCGAGGCGCAAACGGCGAGCCCGTCGGAGGTTACGAGATAACGCAGCGGCCGTAAGCCGTTTCGGTCGAGGCCGGCGCCGACTATCCGCCCGTCGGTGAAGATGATTCCGGCCGGTCCGTCCCAGGGCTCGATCAGGCAGGAGTGGTAGCGGTAAAAGTTACGCACCTCATCGTCCAGCTCCGGGTTGCCTTCCCAGGCCTCGGGCACGAGCATGGCCAGCGCATGACGTACATCGCGGCCGCCGCGCACGAGCAGCTCGAGCGCGTTGTCGAGCGTCCGTGAGTCGGCGTTCGGATCTTCGATCGCGGGGTAGAGGGAGGCGTCGTCGGCGGAGCCGAGGTGATGCTCGCGTGCGTGCATCCAGTTGACGTTTCCCGCCACGGCGTTGATCTCGCCGTTGTGGCAGAGCATCCGGAAGGGCTGGGCGCGTTCCCAGGTCGGCGTGGTGTTGGTTGCGAAGCGCTGGTGGAAGATGCCGAACGGGATCTCGAGCTCCGGATCGGCGAGGTCGGGATAGAAGCCGGCCAGCTGATCGGCCGCGCAGAGCGCCTTGTAGGTCACCGTGCGGAAGGAAAGCGAGGCTATGTAGAGGCTCGGCTGCTCGCGCTCTACGCGCTTGCGGGCTCGCAGCGCCGCCAGCTCGATCTCGTCGTTGCCGAGCCCCTCGGGCGGGGCGAGCTGCGCCTGCATGACCTTCGGCTGCGTCTGCCGCGCGCGCTCGCCCAGGTGGGAAGGATTGACCGGCACCTCGCGCCAACCCGCAACGCCGATCTTTTCCGCCGCGCAAGCCTGCTCGACGAGCTCGAGATCGCCTTCCTCACGCGCGAAGACCATTGCCAAACCGCCTTCGGGCGCCAGGTGGGGGGTGAGTGGGATAAGGACGCCGGCGCCGTCGCCGGTGAGGCCGTCGGAGTTGATCGCGCCTCGATGTTTGACGCGGCCAAGGGCCGAGAGAATCAGATCGAGGACGCGACGCGAAGGACGTCCGTGCACGTCGGCGATGAACCCGATACCGCAGGCGTCCCGTTCTCTCGTCGAATTGTTCAGCTCGTACAACGACCGCATTGCCACGTCTAGTTCCCTTCGCTCTATGACACGTACCCTCAACCCGGGTTGCGGATAACCCGGCCTGTCGCCTCTCATCTGTTTGCTAGTCGGCGCGGAGACGAAAGACGCCGGCTAGCGTTTTGCAGCAGCGCGCTTAGCCGAGGCCAGGGCAGCCGAGCGAATGGAGACAGCCGTCTTCCCAGACGTGAACGGTGTCATTGCTGCGCTTGCCATCGGTTTCAAGACTATACCTGTTGAAGCGACCCTCATCAAACGTGGAACCAGGCAGCGCGGGTCGGGGAATCCACTGACGAGTTCACGGTTCCTCTCGACCCCGTCCTGTAGATCGACGAGAATCAGAGAATCATGGCCATGGCGGATCTCGATCAAGAACGAATCGGCGAGCTACGCGGCTATTTACGGGCCTACGCGAAGCTCCATCAGGCGCTCAC
>DATCCQ010000124.1:0-25638 GCA_036511185.1 Gaiellaceae bacterium | reverse complement strand
AAAAACGAAGCGGTAGCGGGCGGTGGCCTCGATCAGCGAGTCGGCCAGATACTGGTCGCCACCCTCGCGTTGGGCAAGCTCTACCGCAGCGCCTGCGAGATCGGGCTTGGCCGGAACGAGGTCGAGGTTCGCGAACCGGGTGCGCTTGACCAGATCGTTGAGCGGCACTCCGTCGAGCAGATCGTAGGAAGAGGTGCCGTTCGCATGTGCGCCGAGGCCCGAAGTGGCGTTCGCCTGGGGATCGAGATCGACCACTAGCGCCGGCTCGCCGGCCTCCGCCAGGCAGGCCGCGAGATTGATCGCGGTCGTCGTTTTACCGACGCCGCCCTTCTGGTTTGCAAGCGCGTAGATATGGCCGGGCACGTCCCCACTCTACTGCCGGGCACGGACAGGCCTGGCGGCTCAGATCAGCGGTCTTTTACGTGCCATTCCCGCTCGGCGGGGAAACCCCTGCGGGGTCGGTTCCAGCTTGCGAACGAGCAGTAAGCGGCGGTTGCGAGCGCCCGTAACGGAATGCGACTCGGGCACTCCGCCGCCTAGCTGGCTAGCCACCCCGGCCAGATCCTGATCGAGCGCGCCGAGGAAGAGAATCGCGGCGCCGCCGGGCTTGACGAGCGGCAGGCACCACTCCAGCGCCACAGGCGGTGGAGCCAGCGCCTTGGCTACGACAACACCGAAGACATCGACTTCCTGCTCTTCGGCGCGGCCGCAAACGACTCTCAGGTTCGGGAACTCGGGCGCGAAGCGCTCGAGAAAGCGGCACTTACGCCGCTGCGACTCGATCAGCGTCACCGTGCGCTCGGGAAAAGCCGACGCTAACGGAATCCCTGGCGCTCCTCCACCCGAGCCGACATCGGCAATCGGGCCCTCGAAGCGTTCGATGAGCGACACTACCTGGAGGCTGTCGAGCACGTGCTCGCGCCTGGCCCGCTCGCGATCGTGAATCGAGGTCAGCCCGGGCGTGCCGAGCAGAGCGTCCAGCCAGCGTTCGAGCCGCGTATCCAGCTCAGTCGGCATCCGCCGGCAGCACGACCACGTAACGGTTCGGGTCGCTTCCCTCGCTTGCCGTGGTCACTCCCGCGTAGCCCTTCAGGCGCTCGTGCACGAGCCGGCGTTCGTAAGCGCTCATCGGTTCCAGGGCCTGCGGCTCGCCGCTGGAGATCACTCGCTTGGCAGCCTGCAAGGCCGCGTAGCTGAGCGCTGCTTTCTGGCGCTCGCGATAACCACCGGCGTCAACCGATGCTCGAATGCCGCCGGGACCGACCTGCTGATGAATTATTGCGTTCGCGATCTGTTCGATCGCATCGACCGTTTGCCCGCGGCGACCGATCAGAACGCCCAGGTCGCCGCCAGAGAAGCGGATGTTCACCGTCTCGGCGTCCTCGCTCAGCTCGACCTGCGTGTCTGGTGCGATGGCGCGCACAATCGCCTCCGCATACGCGCGTAGTGACGCTACGAGCTCGCTCTCGTCGCGAGTCGGAGGATCGGGAACCAGCGCGAAGGCCACCGCTCGAGCCGGGCGCGAACCAATGCCCAGTAGTCCGCGCTCGCCCTCTTCCACCAACTGCACCGAGACCGCCTCAGCGTCGATCCACGGCGCCTGCCGCTTTATCTCGGCCAGCGCCCGGGCACGAGCCTCTTCGGCGTCGGCCCCCTCGGCCTCGACGTGCAGCTCTTCGCTCACCTGCGACCGCCCTTCTTCTTGCGCTTGACGCGGCGCGGCGGTTGCGGCGTCCGCGGTTGCGTTTCCTTCTTCTTTTCGGCGGCGGCCGGTGTGCGCGAGGATCTTTTCACCGGCGGCGGCGGCTTGGGGATCAGCGTCCTGGTGATCAGGCCCTGTCCAACGGTCCAGAGGTTGGTCGTCGCCCAGTAGAGAACAAGTCCGATCGGGAACTGCGCCCGGAAAATGAAGGGCAGGACGACGAAGGGCAGGACCATCATCATGATCCGTTGCGACTTCTGTGCTGCGGTCGACATGAAGAACGTAGAGGCGAGCTGGCTGCCTGCGTAGATCGCGACCAGCAGCCAGCCGCTCCAATGCATATGGCTGCCGATCTTAGAAGCGATGTTGGGGAAGAAGTCGTGCCCGAGCCAGGAGAAATCTCCCCGCGCTACGCAGAAATTCGAGCCACCAGGGTGACCGGGGCAAGGAGCGTGTTTCGAGAAGTTCCTCAGGACGTAATACAGCGCAATGAAGACCGGGAACTGCGCCAACATCGGTAGGCAGGAGGCCATCGGGTTGATGTTGTTCTCCTTGTAGAAGCGCATCAGCTCCTGCTGCTGGCGCTGCTTGTCGTGCTGATAGCGCTTCTGGATCTCCTTCATCTCCGGCGCGTGCACCTGCAGGCTCTGCATGGAGTGAATCTGCTTGACGGTGAGCGGGACGATCAGGATGCGAACGATCACCGTTAAAGCCACGATCGACCAGGCCCAGGAGAGATGACCGCTGTCGTGCAGCCAGAAGAGAACTGTGCGGAAGAGGTGCTCGAGGGGACTTAGAACGCCGGCCGCGATCAACACGCTACGTGCTCCCTATGCCTACGGCAGGGCCTCCCGAACAGGCACGCATCTTCAGGCATGTCTACGCCGCCCGCGCTCCAGGGGTTGCAACGCAAGAGGCGCCAGCCAGACAGGAGCGTTCCCTGAACGAAGCCGTAGCGCTTGAGCACTGCGATCGCGTAGCTCGAGCAGGAGGGGTAGTACTTGCAGCTCGCCGGAAAGAGCAACCCGAGCGTGTAGCGGTACAGGTAGACAAGCGCTATGGCCGGGTACTTCACGAGCCCGCCTTCTCCAACACTTCACCGACTTGCTCCCCGAGCCAGTCGAAGCCGCGCGACTCAACAGCCTCGGCCAGGCCGGGTCGAGCAACAAGTACATAGTCGAAACCACTTCCGCGCACTTTCATGGACCACACCTCTCGCAGCATGCGCTTGAGCCGGTTGCGCTTGACGGCCGAGCCGACTCCTCTGGGTATGGCCAGTCCGAGACGTGATTCGCTGTCTGCGTCTTCGCGCGGAAAGGCGTGTAGCGTAAAGAAGCGAGTCGAGGTTGAACGGCCATGGCGGTAAACAGTGTCGAAATCACGCGAGCGCGAGAGGCGGTGCCGGCGTTCCACCTTGCTTGCCTCGCTCAAACTACGCAGACAGCCGCTTGCGACCACGAGCTCGCCGGCGCTTCAGGACCACGCGACCGGCCCGCGTCTTCATGCGCGCACGGAAACCGTGCTTGCGCTTTCGGCGACGTACGTTTGGCTGGTATGTGCGCTTCATGGTCTTGTAGATCCTAGAGAGATCAGTGCCCCGTTCGCAGGGCGAGCGCCAGTATAGACGAGGGCCGCGAGATAGAAGTTATCCACAGTCTTTACGTCTTCTCCTTAATCGGCTTTTTGCCCGCATCGCGGTCAATATTGAGCCCCAATCTTGCCGGTTCTCCACACCTGTGGATTACTGTGTGGACGCACTAAAACGCCTGCATAAAGCTTACTTCTATGATCATCTGGCTGTGGATAAATGCCCGTTGTTAGGCCGCTCCGGCGCTGATATGCTCGCACTTCCGCCTTAGACGGCGGGTGAACGGACAACACGTGGAATCCTCACTCCTGGACAACGCCGAGAGTCTATGGGCCGCGGTCGCCGAGCGACTTCGTGAAGCCCTCAGCGAAGCCACCTTCCAGACCTGGTTCGGAGCCGCCGGGGGAAGTGAGCTGAACGACGATTTCTTCGTTGTTTCCGTACTTAACGAGTTCACGCGCGAATGGATCGAGGGTCACTTCCTTGACCTCCTTCGCGCCACGGTGAAAGATCTCGTCGGGCACGAGTGCGGCGTTTTGCTCTCAGTAATGGATCCTCTCGAAGCGTTGGTCGTCGAGCAGTCGGCGCCCGAACCTGTAAGCGACGAGGTTGAGCGGAGCGAAGTTCGCACCTCGCCAACAGGCGTCAATCCTAAGTACACCTTCGACCTCTTCATCATCGGTTCCTCAAACCGCTTCGCTCACGCGGCTGCTCTCGCCGTCGCCGAGCGCCCAGCCCGCGCGTACAACCCCCTGTTTATCTACGGAGGCACCGGGCTCGGCAAAACCCACCTCCTTCACGCGATCGCCCACTACGTCTCCGAGCACTCGCGCAACCTGAGCGTTTTCTACGTGACCAGCGAGAGCTTCATGAACGACTTTATCGACTCGCTCCGCGACAAGCGCATCGACAGCTTCAAACAGCGCTATCGCCACTACGACGTACTTCTCGTCGACGATCTGCAGTTCTTCGAGGGTAAGGAGCGGATTCAGGAGGAGTTCTTCCACACCTTTAATGCGCTCTTTGAAGCCGGCAGCCAGGTTGTACTCTCATCCGATCGTCCGCCTCGCGAACTGGCAACGCTCGAGCCCCGCCTTCGCTCCCGTTTCGAGTGGGGCTTGATCACCGATATCCAACCGCCCGATCTCGAAACGCGGATTGCGATCCTTCGCAAAAGGGTCCACACGGAGGGCATACATGTCCCCGATCCCCAAGTTCTAACCTTTATCGCCAGCCTCATCTCGTCGAATATCCGCGAGCTTGAGGGTGCCTTGACGAGAGTAGTGGCCTTCTCCTCGTTGACTGGGCGGATGATGACGGTTGAGTTGGCCCAAGAGGTGCTCAAGGACGTATTTCCTCCCGAGGCGGCGGAGGTGAGCATTCACCACATTCAAGAAGAGGTTGCCGGCCGCTTCGGTCTTTCGCTCACAGAGCTTTGCAGCGATAGGCGCTCGCAGAACATCGTCTATCCCCGCCAGGTCGCCATGTATCTCTCGCGAGAGCTCACAGACTCTTCTCTTCCAAAGATTGGCAAGGAGTTCGGCGGTCGCGATCACACTACGGTTATTCATGCGACGTCAAAAATCGCTCGTTTGATCAAGGAAGACCGTTCGGTCTACAACCTCGTTCAAGAGCTCACGGCGCGTATTAAGCAGGTGCGCTAGCTGTGGACGGGCAGCGGACGAATGTGAACACTCTGGTTGTTCTTAGCGAGTTGTGTATGAAGTCTTCCTGTTCTGCTTTACTTCTCCCCAGCCGTTGTCCTCAGCGGAACCTCTCTTCCGACGCGGGATTGGCGGTGGTTTCCTCGCTCCTAACAGGCTCTACTACAACTACGAAGAAATACTTCTTATGATTGAAACAGATACAAGCCTCACTTCCGGAATAAAACTTCGTTGCTCTCGAGAGCGCTTAGTCGAAACCGCGTCAATGGTTGCGCGAGCTGTTTCATCGCGTAGCGCGGTTCAGGTCTTAGCTGGCGTACTAGTTATTGCCGAAAACGGCCGCGTACGCCTAGCTGCGACCGATATGGAGCTATCGATAAAATCGTCATTTGAGGCAGAGATTGAAGAAGAAGGCGCGAGCGTCGTTCCGGGGAGAGTGTTTGTAGATGCATGTCGGTCGCTTCCGGTCGGCGAGAGCGAGGTTCGGATTGAGCAGACAAGTGGCTCGAGAATGGTGAACGTCTCTTGTGGTAACGCGTCGTATCGGCTCAACGTCTCGGCTACCGATGATTTTCCTCGTCTCCCGGAGATGGTCAGCGAAGGAACCTTCAAGGTTGACCGAGAGGCATTTCTAGACGCCGCTGCTCGTGTCGCGCGCGCTGCGTCACGCGATGAATCGCGGCCGGTTCTGACGGGAATCCTTGTTCAGTTCGAGAAAGGTTCGGCTGCGTCAAAGCGTAAGTTGACAATGGCCGCGACCGACTCCTACCGGCTCGCGGTCAGGGAGACGGAACTCGACGGCGATACGCCCGAGCTGGAGGCCATCGTGCCGGCCCGTGCTATAGCCGAGCTTGCCCGCATTCCCACCCCCAGCGCCGAGCTCGAACTGGCGATCCAGGACAACCACGCCATCTTCTCGCTTGGAGATACGACGCTGAGCACGCGGCGGATAGATGGTCAATTCCCGAATCACCGTCAGCTTCTTCCTGAGGCCTTCGAGCACACGGTGAAGTTGGCGCGAGCAGAGTTTCTCGATGTCGTACGCCGCGTCGCTGTGATGGCGCAACGAACTAGCCCGATCAGGCTTCGCTTCGAAAAGGGTGTGTTAACCGTCTCGGCGCAGACGCAGGATGTCGGCGAGGCAAGCGAGACGCTCCCGATCGCGTTCAACGGTGAGCCGATCGAGATCGGATTCAACGCGGAGTTCCTGCGCGAGGGAATCGAGTCGGTGATCGGCGACGAGGTCGAGCTGAACCTGATCAACCCGATCCGCCCCGGACTCCTTCGCGCGGAGGGCGACAGCTTCTGGTACCTGATCATGCCGATCCGCCTCGCGGGCTGAACGTTCGCCAGATCACGCTACGCGACTTCCGCTCGTACGAGCGCCTCGAGCTACAGCTGGAGGACGGCCTTGTGCTGGTCGCCGGGCCGAACGGATCCGGCAAGACGAATCTGGTCGAAGCGGTGCACGTCGGCACTCAGGCCTTTTCGCCGCGGACGAGAGCTGATGCCCAGCTGATTCGCTTCGGCTGTAGTGGCGCCTGCGTTGCGCTTCAAGCCGACCGCGTAGGTGGTGCCGCTTCGGTCGAGGTGGCAATCGTGCGCGGAGAAGGTAAAAGGGTTCGCCTTAACGGAGCTTCGCTGTCGGCAACCGATCAATTGAGGAGCGAGCTTCCGACGCTCGTATTCACGCCCGACCGGCTTGTCGTGGTCAAAGGTGGGCCGGCCGTACGCCGGGCCTACGTCGATCGGACGCTGACGCGGCTTCTTCCCACCCGAGCGAGTCTCCCGCGCGCCTACGGCGAGGCTCTGGGCCAACGGAATGCCTGCCTAAGGAAGATCGGACTCGGCTACTCGAGCAAGGAGGCTCTAGCGCCGTGGAGCGAGCAGGTAGCGACATTCGGATCTGCGCTTCAGGAGGCGCGCCGGCGCTCGATCGAGATGCTCTCGCCGCGCTTCGCAGACGTCGGAGAGGCGCTCGGACTAAGCGATTGCAGGCTCGAGCACTCGGCGGAGGCGCCGACTACCGAGCTACTCGAGCGACGTCTGGCGCGCGATCTCGAGCGAGGAACGACGAGCGCCGGTCCACACCTGGATGAGATTGTCGTTCTGGGTAAGGGACGCGAGCTTCGCTCCTTCGGCTCACAGGGAGAACAGCGAACGGCAGTGTTAGCACTGTTGCTTGCCGAAGCCGAGCTGCTGACGGAACGAGACAGCGGCGCGCCGCTCCTCTTGCTAGACGACGTACTCTCGGAGCTTGACATGGGTAGGCGCGAGGCTTTGATCGAGCGCTTGCGGGGGTTGGGCCAAACGATCGTGACTGCGACCAGCGACAGCGCCCTTCCCGCGCATCCCGATCAAGTTGTATGGGTAAGCGAGGGGAGCGCTAGAACGGCGTAATGGACAGACTCGAGAGAGAGATCAAACGGGTTGCAAAGAGGGCCGGGTTACCTGCGGCGGGCGAGTTGGTGCGTATCTGGCCGGAGGTGGTCGGCGAGACGATCGCCGCCAACGCCTGGCCGGCGCGGATGAACCGCAAGGGAGTACTACAGGTCTACACGAGCTCCGCGACATGGGCCTTTGAGCTGAAGCACCTCGCGCCAAAAATCCTCTCCAAGCTGGAGCGGGCGCTGGTTGAGGATTGCCCTAAAGAGCTCAATTTCACGCCGGGTCCAATACCCGCGAAAGGACGAGAAACTGACCCGTTACCCATTCCGAAGGAGCTTGTGACCACGGAGCAAGAGCGTGAGCAGGGCGCAAAGCTGGCGTCGACTATCGATGACACGGAGCTACGAGCCCTGGTTGCTCGAGCTGCGGCGGCGAGCCTTGCTCAGAACAACCGAAAAGGCGCAGCTTAGGCGCACTTCCGACCGCTCTTTCTGATACACTTCTAGAAGCCCGCAAGCAGGCTATTTGCAGGGCTTTTTTCATGACGGAGACATCCTACACAGCGAAGGACATCACTGTCCTCGAAGGTCTTGAGCCGGTCCGGCTTCGGCCCGGCATGTACATCGGCTCGACCGGGGCGCGCGGCTTGCACCATCTCGTTTATGAGGTCGTGGATAACTCCGTCGACGAAGCCCTGGCGGGCCGAAATGATCGCATCGAGGTGACTCTCAACCCCGACAATTCGGTCATCGTTAAGGACTTCGGCTCGGGGATCCCTGTTGACCTGATGCCCGAGCAGGGTATGTCGGCGCTAACGGTGGTACTGACCAAACTGCACGCCGGAGGTAAGTTCGGCGGCGAGGGATACAAGGTTTCGGGTGGGCTGCATGGAGTTGGCGTCTCGGTTGTCAATGCGCTTTCGGAATGGTTTGTGGCCGAAGTTCGCCGCGACGGCAAGCTGTATCGACAGGAGTACGCGCGCGGCGTCCCCACAAGCGAGGTAGAGGTCGTCGGAAAGGCTTCGGACACCGGCACGACGATCACTTTCATGCCCGACTCCGAGATCTTCGAAGAGATCGAGTACTCGTCGCAGGCACTGGTTCAGCGCCTGCGCGAGACCGCCTTCCTGACTCGCGGGCTAAGGATTGTGCTGCACGATGAGCGGGCGGAAAAAGAGACGTTCGAGTTCCATTACGAAGGCGGCATCAAGGACTTTGTCGGTTACGTGAACCAGGCGAAAGAGCCGGTGCATAAGCACATCGTCTATTTCGAGGGCGGCACCGACAAGGGCACGGTCGAGGTGGCGATGCAGTGGAACAACTCCTACGTCGAGTCGGTCTTCTCGTTCGCCAACAACATCAACACGCACGAGGGCGGCTCGCACCTTACGGGCTTCAAATCGGCGCTGACCGCCAGCCTGAACAAGTACGCGCGCGAAAAGGGACTTATCAAGGAGAAGGAAGCGAATCTCGACGGCGATGATGTGCGCGAGGGCCTCGCTGCTGTCATATCGGTCAAGCTGCGCGACCCCCAGTTCGAAGGGCAAACGAAGACGAAGCTCGGGAACCCCTGGGTCGAAGGCTTGGTCAAGCAGGCCGTCAATTCCAAGCTAGCCGAATACCTCGAAGAGAATCCCGCCGATGCGCGCGGCATCGTGCTGAAGGCGATCTCGGCGTCGCGCGCCCGCCAAGCGGCGCGTAAGGCGCGCGAGCTGACGCGGCGCAAGAGCGCGCTCGAGAGCTCCTCGCTTCCAGGCAAGCTCGCCGACTGCACGATTCGCGATCCCGAGTCGGCAGAGGTCTACATCGTCGAGGGCGATTCGGCCGGCGGCTCGGCTAAGGCCGGCCGCGACCGCACCTACCAGGCGATTCTGCCGCTGCGCGGCAAGATCATCAACTCCGAGAAGAACCGCATCAACAAGGTTCTCTCAAACATTGAGATTCAGGCCATCATCACGGCGATCGGCACCGGTATCGGCGAGGAGTTCGACATCTCCAAGCTGCGCTACCACCGCGTGATCATCATGACCGACGCTGATGTGGACGGATCGCACATCCGAACACTAATCCTCACCTTCCTCTTTCGGCACATGCCGGAGTTGTTCGAGTACGGGCATATCTACATCGCGGTACCGCCGCTCTACCGGGTGAAACTCGAGGGGAAAGAGTTCTACTTCGAGAAGGACACTCAGCTAGAGGAGCTGCTCGTGCGCGAGCGCATCGGCGGCATCGAGGTACGCGATCGCGTCGGGCAGGAGTTGAAGTTGAGCGAAGCGCGCTGGAAGAGGCTGGCCGGCGGCCTGCGCGCGCTCGATGGGCAAATCGGGCGCTTGCGCGCGGACTTTGGCCCTCCAGCTGCTGACTTCGTCGTTGCGCACAGGCTGGTCGAGCTCAACGACGAGACCTCTAACGACATAACGAAGGCACTTAAGGCGGTCGGAGAAAACGGCTACAAGCTGAAGATCGAATCGACCGATGCGGAGGGCTCCTGGGTCAAGATCACCGAGAAGGAAACTGGCGCAGCACAGCGCGTCAACGTCCCGGCGCAGCTGCTTTTCTCGCAAGTTTTCCGTGAGGCGCGCAACGCCTATCGGAGGCTGAGCGAGCTCGGGCTGCCGCCCTTCGAGCTGACGCAGGGGCGCAAGAAGCGCACGGCCGAGACCTTCCACGCTCTACGCCACGAAGCCTTGGATATGGCCAAGGAAGGCCTTCAACTCTCGCGCTACAAGGGACTCGGCGAGATGAACCCCGAGCAACTCTGGGAGACGACGATGGATCCCGCCCGGCGCCTGCTCGTGCGCGTCGACGTGGAGGACGCCTCCGCCGCCGACGAACTCTTCTCGACCTTGATGGGCGACCAGGTCGAGCCCAGGCGAGAGTTCATACAGCAAAACGCGGCGGACGTGCGGTTCCTGGATGTCTGAGGTCGAGACAGGCGCGCTGGGCCCCGGGCGAATCGAGCCGCGCGAGCTCGAAGACGAGATGCGCACGAGCTACATGGATTACGCCATGAGCGTGATCGTGAGCCGCGCGCTCCCCGACGTTCGCGACGGCCTCAAGCCGGTTCATCGCCGCGTGCTTTACGGCATGCACGAAGCCGGCATGCAGCCGAACCGGCCGTACAGGAAGTCGGCACGCGTGGTCGGCGACGTGATGGGCTCCTTCCACCCCCATGGCGACTCCTCCATCTACGACACGGTTGTTCGTATGGCGCAGCCTTTCTCGCTGCGCTACCCGCTGGTCGACGGCCAGGGCAACTTCGGCTCGATCGACGACGACCCGGCCGCGGCGATGCGCTACACCGAGTGCCGGCTGGCGAAGATCGCCACCGAGATGCTGCGGGATATCGACGCCGACACGGTTGATTTTGTGCCCAACTACGATGAGTCGCGGCGTGAGCCGACGGTGTTGCCCAGCCGCTTCCCGAATCTGCTCGTCAACGGCTCGGCCGGGATTGCGGTCGGTATGGCTACCAATATGCCGCCGCATCGTCTGAGCGAGGTCGTCGACGCGATCTTGGCCTTGATCGACGAGCCCGAGATTTCGCTCGAAGAGTTGGCGAAGCACGTAAAGGGGCCGGACTTCCCGACCGGCGGGATCATCGTCGGCAGGCAAGGGATCAGGGAGGCCTACCGCTCCGGTCGCGGGCGCATAGTCATGCGAGCCCGCGCACACATCGAGGAGCTGCGCGGCGGTAAAACGGCGATCGTGGTGACGGAGCTTCCCTACGGCGTAAAAAAGGGCGGCGACGGTGGCGTGATCAAGAAGATCGCCGATCTAGTGCACGAGAAGGTGCTTTCGGAAGTCTCGGACCTTCAGGATCACTCTGATCGCACGGGCATGCGCATCCAGATCGAGTTGAAGCGCGACGCGATTCCGCAGGTGGCGCTCAACAAGCTTTTCAAGCACACAGCCCTGCAAACGACCTTCGGCTACAACGCGGTAGCCCTGGTCAAGGGAGTGCCGCGCACGCTTTCGCTGCTGGAGCTCGTCCGCGAGTACCTCGACTTCCAGCGCGAGGTCATCGTCAGGCGCTCGAAGTTTGAGCTACGCCAGGCCGAGCGCCGGGCCCACATCCTGACGGGCTATCTGATCGCGCTCGACAACCTCGACGCGGTGATCGAGCTGATTCGCGCCTCGAATGACGCTGAGGCGGCTCGCGCGGGGCTGATGAAGAAATTCAAGCTCTCGGAGGTGCAGGCTCAGGCGATCCTTGATCTCCGCCTGTCGCGGCTCACGCAGCTTGAGCGCCAGAAGATCGATGCCGAATACACCGATCTGCAGGAACTTATAGCCGAGCTAAGAGCAATCTTGGGCGACCAGACGAAGGTGGACGGCCTGATCCGCGACGAGCTACAAGAGATCAGATCGATATTCGGAAAGCGCGACGATCGCCGGACGGAGATAGTCGCCGGCGAGACCGAACTCGAGCTCGAGGACCTGATCGCAGAAGAGGATATGGTGATCGCGATCACGCGTTCTGGCTACATCAAGCGCCTACCGGTTACCGCCTACCGTGAGCAGCGCCGCGGCGGCGTCGGCGTGATGGGCATGGATCTCAAGGAAGACGATTACATCGAGCATCTCTTCGTGGCTTCGACCCACGACTACATCCTCTTCTTCACCAACGTGGGCAAGGTCTACCGGCTGAAGGTGCATGAGCTTCCGCTCGGCTCGCGTCAATCGAAAGGGCGCGCGATCGTCAATCTCCTACCCTTCCGCCAGGAGGAAAAGGTGCGCGCAGTCATTCAGACGCGCGAGTTCAAGGAGGCCGAGTACCTCGTCTTCGCCACGCGAAACGGTCTCGTAAAGAAAACGCGCTTCGCCGACTACAACACGCCGCTGAAAGCCGACGGGATCATTGCTATCAAGCTCCGCGAGGACGACGAGCTGGTGGGCGTCAAGCACTCCACGGGTAGCGAGGACATCCTGCTCGTGTCGCGTAAAGGGCAGGCGATTCGCTTCCACGAGAAGAGTGCGCGCCCAATGGGCCGGCCAACCTCCGGCGTCCAGGGCATGCGCTTGCGCGCCGGCGACGAGGTGATCGCAATCGCAATCGCTCACGACGACATGGATCTGCTGGTCGTGACCGAGAACGGCTACGGAAAGCGCACTCGCATCGCCGACTATCCCGTTAAGGGGCGCGGGGGCCTTGGCGTAAGGACGATTAAGCTCACCGAAGCGCGCGGCCGGTTGGTCGGGGCCAAGGTTGTTCGAGACGGCTACCAGGTGATGCTGATCTCGACCGAAGGCACCGTGATCAAGATTCCGGTCGAAGACATCAGACGCATGGGCCGTTCGACCCAGGGCGTGACTGTGATGCGGTTGCGCGGTGACGAGGAGCACGTTTCAAGCTTGGCGCCGGTCGTCGAATCGGAAGAAGGCGCCGTCGTCGATGAGGACGTGGCGGGCGGGGAAGGCGAGCCAACCAGCGAAGGCTAGAGCGGAGCTTCGCGTAGCCGCGCGGCCGCTTCCCTGGGAAGTAGCGTGTTGATGAAGATGCCGCCGCCGAGCTCGATGCCAGCGTAGGTATTGAGTCGCGGCACCAACTCGAGGTGCCAGTGGCCGTCGGGCTGGAAGTTGTGCAGCCAGAGATTGAACGGCGAGGCGCCTTCTACCGCGCTTAGCCGTCGCACTCCCTCAGCGGCTAGCGCGAGCGCTAGAGCAAGCAGCTCGCTACTGCCAAAGGCGTCGGGCAGATGCTCATCGGGCGCGATCAGGAGCTCGTAGGGCGCCCTACCGGTTGGTGCGGTGAGGAGCGAAACAGTGCAGTCTCCGAGCTTCCGCTCGGCCAGCTTCAAGGCCGGATCGAGATTGCTCAGGAGAGTACAAAGCGCGCAGTCGTTCCGCTGTAACCGCGACGTCTCGGCCGCGACCTCCGGAGGTACTCGCTCGAGCCACACGAGCTGGGAGTGTGAGTGCGGCCGACTTGCCCCGGCCGACTTGCCCTCATTGATTACGGCCAAGAGATGATCGAAGCCCTCTGCCCAGGCGCGCTCGGCAGTCTCCGCCCAGGCCTCGGCGACAAGGGCGAGCTGCTCGTCGGAGAGATCGGCTAAAGAGCGAGCGTGAGTCGGCGCGTGCACAACTACTTGCTGCCTGTCGAAAGCGGGATAGAGGTTGGGCACGACGCGCACTTTCCAACCCGGTGTGTCAGGCTCGCGGCCCTTCTCGGCGCCGAGCGCGAAGAGCTCGGGCGGAGTCTCGCGCTCGTGCCCCGCGCAGAAGGGGCAAGCAGCTGCTTCTTCGGGTGCCGCCGGCTCCACGCGGGCTTCGTAGTTACCCGGACGCTTCGAACGGCCGGGCGCGAAGATCACTTCCCGCCCGGAAAGCGGGTCGCTCAGGATCTGTGTCTTCGCGTTGTGCTCGCCGGAGCTACCTGAGTCCATCATCGGCTTGAAGCAGCGTAGCGAAGCCGAGCGCGAGCGCAAGCAACGCCGAAGAGCGCGCTGCTCAGGCGGCAGTCTCCGCCAGCCAGAGCTCGTAGTGACGCTCGAGTTGCAGGAGGATGCAAACGAGCAGTTCGACTCGATCGACCGAATGCCCGAGCTCGAGGGCGACCGAACTGGCCGGGAAGATCGGGCGCTCGGGCAGCTCCCCGGCTTCTTGCTCGACGTTGACGCCGATTCCCAAAGCAACGCGTCCGGAGCTTGCCTCGGCGAGGATCCCGGCCACCTTCTTGCCAGCGAGCAAGACGTCGTTCGGGTGCTTGACCGTCGCCTGGCCGCCGAACGAGGTGATTGCCTCGACGATCGCCTGGGCGGCGACGGGCGTGAAAGAAGCAAGCCGGGCCGTTTCGACCTGGGGCCGTAGACAAAGCGAGAAGAGCAGGCCCTTCGCGGCCGTTCCCTGCCAGTCACGACCCCGGCTTCCTCTACCCCGCGTTTGCTCCTCGGTCAACGCCAGCGATCCCTCGGGCGCGCTCGGAGGAAGCAGATCCTGAGTTGATGAGCAACGCTCCGCGTACAGGTAAAGAGGCGCTCCGAAGCGACCTCGCAGGCGCGGCCTGACGGATAGAGGGGTGAGCGTAATAGCCACGATCTCTACACTAGTTCAGCCGTGAAACCCAAGAGAGCCGCTCACCGTCGAATCAGTAGCCCGCTCCGGGCCGACTCGGCAATCCGTTACGAAAGGCTTAGCGATCCCATCTTGATCAGGCGGGCGAAAGACGGCGACGAAAAGGCGCTAGAGACGCTCTGTGAGCGCTACGCGGAGAGAGTCGGGCGGATTGCCCGGCGCGAGCTTTCCGACCTTCGCGATGCCCAGGATGCGGCGCAGGACTCACTACTAAAGCTTTGCCAGCGGATTGGACAGTATCGAGGCGAAGCGCAGTTCGCGACCTGGCTCCACCGGTTGGTGGTCAATACCTGCCACGACACGGCAGCCCGCGAAGGCCTACGGCGAGCGGCGCCGCTGCCGGAAGAGTTCGAGTTGGAGCAGGCCAGGGACTGCGATCCAGTCGCCGAGACGCTGGGCGCAGAGTTGCGCTCCGAGCTCTCCAGCCATCTGAGCGAGCTTCCTCGCGAGCAGGCCCGCGTGGTCGTGCTCAAGGACGCTCTGGGCTTCTCCTTCGAGCAGATCGCCGACGTAGCCCGTATGCCGGTCGGCACAGCCAAGTGTTACGCACATCGCGCTCGCAAGCGGCTCCGCGAGCGGCTCGAAAAGGAGGTAGCCGCATGACGCTGAAGCTCCCGCTGCTAAAGGTGGATATCGAGGCGATACTCCCGCATCGCGACCCGTTTCTGCTTATCGACGAGGTGGTCGAGCTGGAGCCCGGAAAGCGAGCCGTAGCGCGCAAGACCGTGACGGGCGAGGAGTGGTTTCTCGCCGGTCACTTCCCGGGCAGGCCGATCATGCCCGGTGTGCTGATGGTCGAAGGCCTCGCTCAGACGGGCGCTATCGCCGTTATGACGGTCGAGGGCAATGAGGGCAAGATGGTGCTCTTCGGTGGTATCGACGACGTGCGTTTCAAGCGCCTCGTCGTGCCCGGCGACACGCTCGAGTATGTCTGCGAGATCGAAGCAGTGCGCGGTCCGGTCGGGAAAGGCAAGGTCAAGGCCACGGTCGACGGACAGCTTGCTGTCCGCGGAACGTTGACCTTTGCGGTGGAACAGTGAAAGGTGCCTGCTCAGGAAGGTCCGTCTCGATCACGGGACTCGGTTGCTACGCGCCCAAACGCGTGCTCACGAACGACGAGCTCGCGCGGATGGTCGATACGAGCGACGAGTGGATTCAAACGCGCACCGGCATCAAGGAGCGACGAATCGCGGCGCCGGAAGAGGCGACCTCCGACCTTTGTTTCCCCGCGGCCGAAGCGGCTCTCGCCGACGCGGCGGTCAAGGGCTCGCAGATCGACTTGGTTATCGTGGCCACGATCACGCCCGACATGCTCTTCCCCTCGACGTCGGCAATTCTCGCTAGTCGTCTCGGCGCTGACAGCGCGGCCGCCTACGACCTATCCGCGGGGTGCACGGGCTTTATCTACGCGCTCAGCCAGGGTTACGGAGCAATCGCGGCCGGCCTTGCGAGCCGAGTCCTTGTAGTCGGTGCGGACACGCTCTCGCGAGTAGTTGATTGGGGCGACCGCTCGACCTGCATTCTCTTCGGCGACGGCGCCGGCGCCGTGGTGCTCGAAGAGGTAGAAGAGGGCGGCTTCCATGCTTTCGAGCTGGGCGCCGACGGAGCCGGCGGTATGGAGCTGTATCTGCCGGCCGGCGGCTCGCGGCGACCGCCGAGCGCGGAAACGGTTGCCGCGCGCGAGCACTATTTGAAGATGAACGGGCGTGAGGTGTACAAGTTCGCTACAAGAATCCTCGTCAGCTCTGCCGAGACCGTACTCGAGACTGCTGGCAAGGATGTCGGCGACGTGGATCTCTACGTCCCGCACCAGGCGAACGTTCGTATCATCGAACATGCCGCCAAGAGACTGAAAATCGAGAAGGAGCGTGTTTTCGTCAACGCCGATCGCTATGGCAACACCTCGTCGGCCTCGATCCCGCTTGCGCTCAGAGACGCGCGAGCCGGCGGGCGCCTGAAGGACGGGGCGCTCGTGCTCATGACGGGAATGGGTGCGGGGCTGACGTGGGGGTCGAGCCTGATGACGTGGACGGAAGGGAGAGACTGATGAGCACTGACGCTGGAGAGGGTCGGACAGGGAAGGTCGCATTTTGCTTCCCCGGCCAGGGTGCGATCGAGGCCGGAATGGGTCGCGAGATCGCCGAAGCGGTACCGGAAGCGATGGCGGTGTACGAGCGCGGTAGTGAGAGCTGCGGTCTCGATCTGCGCGCGCTCTGTTTCTCGAGCCCAGTAGAAGATCTCGTCGACACGGCGGTTCAGCAGCCGGCGCTGCTGGCCACCAGCCTGGGCATTCTGGCTGCGATCGAGGCGCTTGGTTTCAAGCCGGACTTCGTAGTCGGCCACTCGGTTGGAGAGTTCGCTGCGCTGTCGGCCGGGAAGGCGCTGGCGGCGGCGGACGCGATCGCGCTCGTACGCGAGCGCGGACTGGCCATGGCCGAGACCGCCAAGGAGCACCCGGGCGCCATGGCTGCGATCCTCGGGCTCGAGGACGAGGTCGTGGAGGAGCTTTGCCGCGAGATTCACTGCGTTTGGCCGGCGAACTACAACTGCCCGGGCCAGGTCGTCATCTCCGGACAGACCGACGCGGTTGAGGAATGCTGTGAAGAGGCTCAGCGTGAGGGCGCCAGGCGAACGGTCAAGCTGCCGATCTCGGGCGCGTTCCACAGCCCGCTGGTCGCGCGTGCCGCCGAGCGCTTCCGCCCAGTAGTCGAGCGAGTGCGCTTCAGCGAGCTCCAGGTTGCCTTCATGTCGACGGTCACCGCGCAGCTCGAGAACCGCCAGAAGCTCACGGAGCTTCTCGTCGATCAACTCACCGCGCCGGTGCGCTGGACGCAGGCGACGAGAGGCTTGATCGCAGACGGCGTTCGCACCTTTGTCGAGATCGGCCCGGGCAACGTACTGTCGGGACTCGTCAAGCGCATCGATCGCAGCGTGGAGACGATCTCGGTCAACAGCCTGGCTACGCTCAAGAAGGTCGAGGAGGTGCTCTCGGTTGCCTGAGGCTTACGCTTCGCTGGATGGAAAGCGGGCGCTGATAACGGGCGCCGCGCGCGGTATCGGCCGGGCTATCGCCGGTCAGCTCAAGGGCGCCGGCGCCGAGGTGCTTTGCTGCGATCTCCCCGGCACGAGCGAGAACGAAGAGGTAGCACGAGAGGTCGGCGGGAAGGCGCTCTATGCAGACGTCACCAAGGCCGATGACGTTGCGAAGCTGATCGCAGAAGCCGGTGACATCGACATCCTGGTCAACAACGCCGGCATCACCCGCGACGGACTACTGGCGCGGATGTCGGAGGAAGACTGGCGCACGGTCATCGATGTCAACCTGACCAGCGTCTACCTGATGTGCCATGCGGCCCTCCGCGGCATGATGAAGCGCCGCTCGGGCGCGATCGTCAACCTCGCCAGCGTCGTAGGCATCCACGGCAACTTCGGCCAGACCAACTATGCGGCTTCGAAGGCCGGCATCATAGGCTTCACCAAGTCGCTTGCTCGCGAGGCCGGTACTCGGGGTATCCGAGTGAATGCCGTCGCGCCCGGCTACATCGAGACGCGGCTTACGGACGTTCTACCCGACGAGGTTAAGAAAAAAATGCTCGAAGCCACGTCGCTCGGTCGTTTTGGCCAGCCGGAGGACATCGCTCGCGCGGTGCATTTCCTCTGCTCGGACGAGGCGGCTTTCATCACCGGCGAGGTGCTCGTTGTAGACGGCGGGATGGCGATGTGATGATGGAAAACGAACGGAAAAGAGTCGTAATCACCGGACTGGGCCTGGTCAATTCCTTAGGCAACGACATGGAGACCGCCTGGCGCAACCTGCTCGCCGGTGAATCCGGCGCCGGCCCGATCACACTCTTCGATGCCACCGGTTACCCGGTCAATTTCGGCTGCGAGCTGAAGGACTTCGATCCCACCGTATGGATCGACCGTAAAAAAACGCGTCGAATGGATCGCTTCGCCCTGATGGCGATCGCTGCAGCCCGGCAGGCCGAGGCTGACTCCGGTCTCGACATCGCCAAGGAGGCCGAGCGGATCGGCGCGGCGCTCGCAACCGGCGTCGGCGGTCTTCAATCCTTCCAGGACTGCACACTGACGCTCTTCAATCGCGGCGTCGATCGCGTGAGTCCCTTCGCGATTCCGTCGATCATCCCGAACATGGGCGCGGCCTGGGTCTCGATGGAGCTCGGGACTCGAGGCCCGCTGCTGTCGGAATGTACCGCTTGCGCCGCTTCCAACATGGCCATCGGCGATGCCACCGACGCGATTCGGCTGGGACGCGCCGATGTGATGTTCGCCGGCGGCGCTGAGGCTGGGATCACTGCGGTTGGCATCGGCGGCTTCGCGGCCATGCGCGCAATCTCGGCTCGTAATGACGATCCGAAACGCGCAAGTCGACCCTTCGATCGCGATCGCGACGGGTTCGTGATGGGTGAGAGCGGCGCGGTGCTCGTGCTGGAGGAGTTGGAGCACGCCCGGGCGCGCGGCGCCAAGATCTACGGCGAAGTCGCGGGCTACGGCGTGTCGTCTGACGCACTGCACATCACCGAGCCCGACCCCGAGGGCGAGAATCCGGCCCGGGCGATGACGATGGCCTTCTCGGACGCGGGCATCGATCCATCGGAGATCGACTACATCAACGCGCATGGAACCTCGACGCCGCTAGGCGATACGAGCGAGACGAAAGTGATCAAGAAAGCCCTGGGCGAAGAGAACGCTTACCGGACGCCGGTGTCTTCGACCAAGGGGGCGACCGGACACTGTCTCGGCGGCGCCGGCGCGGTCGAGGCGATCTTCTCGATCCTGGCGATAAGGGACGGAATGCTTCCGCCCACGATCAATCAGGAAAACGCCGATCCATCCTGCGACCTCGATTACATTCCGAACGAGGCGCGCAAGGCTGATGTGCGCGTCGCCGTGTCCAACTCCTTCGGGTTCGGCGGCCACAACGCCTCGGTCGTGTTGCGGCGGTTCGAGGGTTGAGGTCCGCGCCCACCGTAGAAGCAAGAGAGGGCTAGACTTCTGAGGCTGAAACGCGCTTATGGCCAGTCGAATAGACGTCTCAATCGAGCACAAGAACTCGCCGCCCGAGCCCGGGGGCTCGAAGAAGCACCCCAACACTTGCCCCAAGTGCAACTCGCACTACCGCGACGACGAGCTGGCGGCAAACCTGCGCGTCTGCGCCCATTGCGATTACCACTTCCCGGTCGGGGCGCTGGAGCGGATCGAGCAGCTGCTTGACAAAGACAGTTTTATCGAGGAGGCTGCCGATCTTCGCTCGGCCGATCCACTGGGCTTCTTCGACCTTCGCTCTTATAAGGAGCGGATTGCCGAGGCCGAGCTGAAGACGGGCCTTGGCGACGCGATGCTGATGGGGCAAGGGAAGATCGAAGGCCTAAATGGTCAGTTCACCTTCATGGACTTCTCCTTCATGGCAGGCTCGATGGGAAGCGTCGTGGGCGAGAAATTCGCCCGAGCCTGCGAGCGTGCCATCGAGCGCAACGTTCCGCTGATCTCCGTGAACGCTTCGGGCGGCGCTCGCATGCAGGAGGGGATCCTCTCGCTGATGCAGGTGCCGAAGACCGTCTGCGCGGTCGAGAACATGCGCGACGCCGGCGTTCCCTTCATCAGCGTGCTGACTCACCCCACGACCGCGGGGCTGCTGGCCAGCTTCGCCACTCTGGGCGATATCACGATCGCTGAGCCCGGCACGCTGATGTGCTTTACGGGGCCGCGCGTCGTGCAGCAAACCGTACGCGAGGATCTTCCTGACGACTTTGGTCTCGCCGAGTCCAACTTCCGCTTCGGGCACCTGGATGCGATTGTCCAACGACGCGAGCTCAGATCGACCCTTGCCAAGCTACTGAGGTTGTTTGGTCATGTCGGGTGAGCTAGAGCTGAAGCTCCGCGACCGGCTGGCCAAGCTGAAGCGGCTGCGCCTGCCGGGCGGCAGCATCTCGGATGAGGTGCGCCGAATCGAAGAGCAGCTCGAGGAGATGGATAACGGCGACGACCGTAGCGAAGACGCGATCTGGCGCTCGGTCGAGTTTGCCCGGCACCCCGACCGCCCCTACACGCTCGACTACATCGAGCGCCTGATCGGCGACTGGATCGAGCTGCACGGCGACCGCGCCCGCATGGACGACCCCGCTGTTGTCTCCGGCTTGGGCAGCTTCGCCGGCCAGACAGTGGCGATCATCGGTCACCAAAAAGGCCGCGGGGATGCCGTACAGAGAGTCAAGCGCAACTTCGGCATGTCAAACCCCGAGGGCTACCGGAAGGCCATGCGAGTGATGGAGATCGCCAATCGCCACGGTTTCCCGGTAGTTACATTCGTTGATACACCCGGTGCCTACCCGGGCGTCGCGGCCGAGCAGCACGGTCAGGGCGGTGCCCTGGCTGCTTCGCAGGCAGCGATGGCGCGCCTAACGGTACCGACTGTGGCCTGCGTGATCGGAGAAGGCGGCTCGGGCGGCGCGATCGCTTTCGCACTCGCCAATCGCGTGCTGATGCAGCAGTTCGCGATCTACTCGGTGATTTCTCCCGAGGGCTGCGCCTCGATCCTCTGGCGTGACGCCGGGCAGGCCCGTAAGGCCGCGGCCGCCTTCAGGCCCGATGCCGGTCACTGCCTCGAACTGGGCGTGATCGACAGCATCATCCCCGAGCCAAAGGACGGCGCGCACACCGACTACGACGAGGCGGCAAAGCTTCTTGGCAAGTCGCTCCGGTCGACCCTTGACGAGCTGAAGAAGATGAACGGCAAAGAGCTCCGCCGCGATCGTCGCGAGCGCTTCCGCTCACACGGCGTCTTCTCCTCCTGACGAGTTGAAGTGGATATAGAGCCTCGCCGGCCAGACTGTTTCGGCGCGGGGTGATCCACAGAATCCACAGCCTTGTACCCAACGTTGCACACGAGTGTTCGACACGGTGGAAAACCACGCTGCGCCGAGAATAACCGCTGAATACCAGCACTTTCAAGTATACGAACGGCCGATCGTCGTACGTTGCGGCAGAGTTGAGCACCGACTCTCCTCGGGGTGGCTGTTGATGAAAGCGAGGCGGCACGGCGGCGGGCTTGCAGCGATAACGTGCCCTTATTGATTTGCCGGTGAGCGAGCAGCTCAGTTCTAGAGCGCGGGAGGCGCGACGGCGGAGTCCTTGGCTATCGGATCGAGCTTGTAGCCGACCCCGAAGCGCGTCTGAATGAAGGTGTGCTGCGACGCGCGCCGGTCGATCTTGTCGCGCAGGCGCTTCACGCAAACGTCAACGGTTCGATCGCGAAAGGCCCGCCGCCGGCCCCAGATCTTCTGTAAGAGCTCGTCACGGGTGACGACTCGACCGGCATCGAGAGCGAGCGCGTAGAGCAGCTTGAACTCGGTGGGAGTTAACTCGGCGCTGACGCCGTCTACGTAGGCCTGCACCTCGCGGGGATCGATTCGTAGTTCCTCGAGCTCGAGCGCTTCTCCATCCTGTCGCGGCAGGGCGCTATGCCCGCGGCGAGCGGCGGCGCGGACACGTGCCACCAGTTCCTTCATCGAAACAGGCTTGACGAGGTAGTCGTCGGCGCCGATCTCGAGCGCATGGATGCGGTCGTGCTCGCTTCCGCGGGCGCTGACGACAACGATAGGCGTGCCGATCCCCTCGGCTCGCGCGAGCTCGATTAGCCGCCAGCCGTCTATCCCGGGCAGCATCAGATCGAGAACGCAAACGTCAGGCGCTTCGTAGCGTAGGCGGGCCAGCGCGATGTCGCCCTTCGTAACGAGCATTGGATCGTAGCCGGCCTCCGTGAGGGATTCGGCCATCCCTCGGCCCAAGAGCTCGTCATCCTCGACGATCAGGACCTTCGTCATATTCCGAACGGTACTGCTAGGGGAACCGCTCGTGGGTTGAGCGCCTGTAACAATCTGGTGAAAGTTCGGTAGCGGGCGATACGGCCGCGGACGGGAATGCTCGCCGCCGGCGCCCGAACTGCCGCCGGTCATTTGATAGATGTCGGCGGCAGTACCTCGGCGATCGCATTGGCAATACCGCGGATCGGGCAGTGATCAGGCTGCCCGTTTCTGCGACGTATTGGCCAGGCAGGAACGGCAGATCCGTTTGAAACGGCCCGAGCCGCTCAGCTGCCTGATCTCGCGTCCGCAGATCTCGCACTTCGTCGTCTGAGGGCTCTGTTGAATAGGGAGGCACCAGATGCTCATGCAACCCTCCTCAACGGAAAGACCAGCCAGCGATTCGCTCCGCACATCGGACAGCGTTCGGGTGATTTATCTGGCGCGATCCCGTATCCGCAAACGGCGCAGAATCGATCGCGCTCGCGCCTCGAAAAGACGCTTGTCTTCTTCGTTTTCTCGTTCATGAGCCGAACGTAGCCTGCCCGCGGCAGGCGCTGGGTACCAGTCTGGTTACGTTCGCGTGCCATCCTGGAGAGAGCTTCTCGGTACGCTCCATCTGATGCCACTCCCACGTAGAGGCCGAAGCGCAAGCAACGCTCGCGAAGAGGGGCGGGAGATGGAAATGGCGCGAGCGCTGCTGGAGCACGGCGAGCTGGTCGCATTCGTGCTCGACGAGGAGAAGAAGCTGGTGGAGGCCAGCAGCCGCGCCCGCGAGCTCTTCCCGACGCTCGAGCCTGGCAGCGAACTTCCCGAGACGGTGGAACTGGCGAACGCGCGGCGCGCTCGTTACTGGCAGGGAGAAGAGCGGAGAACGCTGATCGTCGCGCCCCTGGTCGATCAGGAGGCATACGAGGAGCTGCGCATAGGCTTCACCGCTGCCGTCTCACACGAGCTGCGCACACCACTGGCCCGTTTACTGATGCTGCTGGAGAAGATCGAGCGCAAGCCCGGCGAGGTCGCCGAGATCTCGCTTCAGGCGCAGCGAGAGGTCGAGCTGATGGATGAGCTCCTGAACGACGTGCTCTTTCTGAGCGAGTTGGAGAGTGGACGCGAGGTAGTTTCATTCGGCGGAGCGGCGGCCGTACCGGTGCTTGAGCAGGTCGTGAGCGAGTTGAGTGAACGCGCCGACCTTGCTGGCGTGTCGCTGGGCATTGAAGGCGACCCGGAGCTCGAGCTACCGCTGCGCCCCCGCATGCTCACGGTTGTTACGCGCAACCTGGTCACAAACGCCATTCGCTATGCAGGCGTAGGCGCAAACTGCAAGCTCTCGGTGGGCAAGTCGAGCGCAGGTGAGCTCGAGCTAATCGTCAGTGACAACGGCGCAGGAATAGGTGTCGAGCACCTTCCCCGCCTTTTCGAGCGCTTCTACCGCGCCGACAGAGCGCGCGCGAGCAAGGGTAGCGGCCTTGGTCTGGCGATCGTCAAGCACATAGTCATCGCTGCCGGAGGCAACGTCAGCGCGAGCGGCGCGCCCGGCAAGGGCTTGACGGTGCGCTGCACGTTCCCGGAATAGAAAACAGGCGCCAGCGCTAGGCCGACGCCTGTTTCGAGAAGAGGCGAGTAGTCGCTACGCCTGTTTGATCCGATTGACGAACTCGAGCGATGTTGTCTGCACGACCTTCGGTATCGGGACGAAGAAGAGATCGCCTCCGTAAACCTGACCCCGAGTGAGCGCCCAGGTGAGGAACTTCTTGAGGTCGGGAGCTTGCTTGGCCGCCGTCGGCACGATCACGTAGGTGAAGGTGCAGATTGGGTAAGCGATGATGAGCTTCTTGTTCTTCGCCTTGGCGAGTGCCAGTTGCTTGTTCCGCTGCTTGAGCAACTTCGCTCGGAGCGTCGGGTTCTTGGTCGTGATGGGCTTGAGCTTCGGCAAGCCCGGCTTGGGCGGATCGACCACGCTGAGCACGAGGCCGTTGCTGTTCGCCTTCGCCGTCGTGATCAGGTTCGCGGCGGCGCTGATCGGCTTGTTAGTCGGCTTCACGAACTTGCCCGCACGGTTCTCGATTGCGAACGTGTAGAAGTGGTTCTGAGTCGCGTAGGCGACGTCGACGAAGCAGATGCCGCCGTCGGTCTTCGCCAGTAGGGCGGCGACTCCTGAGCTCTTTGCCGCACCTACGCCGGCCGGGTAAGCCGGTTGCGTACCGACACCGATCTTGCTCTTCCATTCCGGGCTGACAGCCGCGAGGTACTCCGTGAAGTTGTAGCTCGTACCGCTCGCGTCACTGCGGAAGATTGGGGTGATCGACTTATCCGGCAGGCTGACCTTCGGGTTCAGCTTCTTGATTGCGGGATCCGACCAGTTCTTGATCTGGCCGAGGTAGATCTTGGCCAGGACGGCGCCCGTGATGTGCAGGTTGGGCGGAAGCCCCTTACCCTCGTATGCGACCGAGGTCGCGGAAAACGCCCAGGGGATCGTCAGGCACTTGTTGCAGGTCGCCTGCTGGTCGGGGGTGAGCGGCGCATCGCTGGCGCCGAAATCCACCGATCGACTTGAGATCGCCGAGATACCGGCGCCACTCCCAATCGCCTGGTAATTGACCGAGATACCGCTAGTGCTCTTGAGCGCCGGCGTCCAGGCCGAGACGAGCGGGAAAACGAAAGAGCTTCCAGCGCCGGTCAGGGTCGTAGCCGTGCTTCGTTTCGCCGAGCCCTGCGCCGTACTGATGCTGGTTGCCAGGGCCGCCACGATGGCGAGCGTGCTGATGAGAAACCCACGTCGGGTCATCTGTCTGTTATCTCCTTGGTTTCGATTCAAAATCCATCTGGCTCGAGCCTGCCAGCGTTGTTCCCGCTCGTGGGCAAGAAGGTGGTGGCGATGTGGTTACAACGTGGTGAAGGGCGTTCCCAAGCCGACCACTCCGCGTCTAGGCTGAAGCCGCTGTGGCGACCTCACAAGCAGATAGAGACCCTGCCCTAAAGCGGACGCGCGGGTGGTTCGACCGGATCGGAGATCCGGTGCTTAAGACGATCACTTTCAGCGCGGCAGCGCTCGCTGTCGCGATCCTCGGCTTGATCGCCTTCGAGCTCGCACGAGGATCGCGCTTGGCCTTCCACAAGTTCGGTCTCGGCTTTATAACGTCGCAGACCTGGGACGCCATTCATAACCAGTTCGGTGCCCTCTCGCTGATCGCCGGGACGGCTGTTACCGCAATACTGGCAATCGTCGTGGCGACGCCACTCGCCATCGCCATCGCGCTCTTCCTAACCGAGTTGGCGCCGAAACCGCTGCGCGCTTTACTCGGTGCGCTGGTGGAGATGCTGGCCGCGATTCCGAGCGTCATTCTTGGTCTTTGGGGCATTCTTGTTCTCGGTCCATTCGTACAGAACCAGCTCG
>DATCCQ010000123.1:0-5519 GCA_036511185.1 Gaiellaceae bacterium | reverse complement strand
GGACGAAGCACGTCCATCGCCTGCATCCCTATCTGGGCAAGTTCATCCCGCAACTGGTGGAGGCGCTGCTCGATCGTTACTTCTGCGTCGGCGAGCGCGTTCTCGATCCCTTCGCCGGCTCGGGCACGACGCTCGTGCAGGCGCTGGAAAGTGGTCTGGACGCGACCGGAATCGACATCGCGGCCTTCAACTGCCTGCTGATGCAGGTCAAGACGAGCCGCTACGACCTCTTTTCGCTGGAGCACGAGATCAGGAGCGTCGTCGCGGGGCTCGATTCGCAAGCGGCGCCGAAAGGCGGGCGCGCCTCTTCCTACCTGCGCGACTGGTACGCGCCGCAGGCTCTCGCCGAGCTGCTCTCCTTCCGCGGGCAGATCGCCCGCCGCGAGCACGCAGACGTGCTGCACGTGGTTCTCGCCCGCGCCGCCCGCTCGGCCAGGCGCACGCGCCACTTCGATCTCGAATTCCCCCGCTCTCCACAACTAGAGCCCTACTGGTGCCACAAGCACCGCCGCACCTGTCGCCCGGTCGAGAGCGCCTCGCACTTCCTGCGCCGCTACGCGCTCGACACGCTGGAGCGGATCAAGCAGTTCCAGCGCCTGCGCGGCCGTGCCAGCTCGGCGAGCGTTCTGCACGACGATGCGCGCTCGATTCAGCTTGAGGCCGGCTTCGACGGCATCATCACCTCGCCGCCCTATCCGGGCCTGATCGACTACCACGAGCAGCACCGCTACGCCTACGAACTGCTTGGGCTGGAAGACCGGCGCGAGCAGGAGCTGGGTCCGGCGGCGCGCGGCAGCGCCCGGGCCGCACTCAGCAACTACTCACAGGGCATCGCCGCGGTGTTCGAGCACCTGCGCCCGGCGCTCAAGCCGGGCGCCCCGGTCTTGATCGTCGTCAACGACCGCCGCGACCTCTACCCCGAAATCCTCGCCGCCGCCGGGCTGAAGCTCGAGGAGCGGCATCGCCGCCATGTAAATCGCCGTACCGGCCGCCGGGCCGGTGAGTATTACGAGGACGTCTTAGTTACCCGCTTCGCCTGAATCAAGCGCGAGCGCGGAAAAGCCCGCGAGATCGCGACGAGGTTAGATCCCCCTCCGATCTCGTCGTTGATCTCGCGGTGCCCGAAAGACGAGCTGCTCACACTGGCGACCGTTCCGGTCGCCGCCTATGAGAACCCCTAGCGAAACGAAGCACTCCATCGCCTGACCGCGCTCGGCGGCGCGATGCGTTGTCCTCGACCTCGTTCGTAGCCTCCGGCTACGAACGAGGCGCTGCGTCCTAGCCTCGCACTCGCCGATCGCACCCAGTCGACGGGTCTTAATTCCGCTAGGGGTTCAAGCTTTCTACTGTTCGTCTTCGTCGGGCGAGCCGGAGTCGACGCGCCCGATCCACTCGGCGAAGAGCGGATCGACGACACGGTTCCTGCGCCCCTCGGGCTCGATCTCGGCCGTCTGGAGCAGGCGCTTGACGACGCTCTGGGCCGCCGATTTGCCCAGCTCGAGCCTGCTGAGGACAGCCGTTCGGTAAGGCGATCCGCTGCCGGCCACGATCGAGCGCATCGTCTTCTGCTCATTCAGCGAGAAGCCCTGCCAGTGGGCGTCGAACTCGGGCTGGAGCTCGGCCAGCGCCGAGGCGTGAGCGCGGGCCCAGTCCTCGAGCGTCGCCGTCTGCCCGGGCGCGACCTGTTCCCAAAGGTGATAGGCGAGCATCATGGCTCGCTGGGGATGACCGAGCGCCGCCTGGAGCAGCGGGTTGAGTGCCTCGCCCACACTTCGCTTGCCCTGCTGGAAGCGGTTCGCAACGTAGTCGGCGATGGCGCTGTCGGGCAGTCGGCCGAGGCGCATAGGCACCGCCGAGTCGTAGAGCGGGCGGCTGCGATCCTCGAACAGCTGCTTCATCAGCTCGGGCTCGGAACCGGCGAAGACATAGGAGGCGACCTCGCCCTGGTGCTGGATGTGACTGCGGATCAACCCGTCGAGGTCGGGAATTCGGCTCACGTCCTGAAACTCGTCCAGCGCGACGAAGGCGCGAAAGCCGCCGCTCTCTTCCAGGCGCAGCGGCAGGTCGAGCAGAGCATGAAACGCGGCCAGCGAATCGGTCTTAGGATCGAGCTGAATCTTGGCGCTGATGCCGAAGGCGCCCAGCGACAGCCCTAAGCCGGTGCGCTGCAGGAAGTCCTCGATCTTGGAGCGCAGGGCAGCCTTCAAGTACTTGGCGTAGGCGCGCTCGAAGCGGATCGTCACGTCGGCCAGCGAGGCCGCCCGGTAGAGATCGACGAGCACGGGGACGAGCCCCTCCTGACGCTCGCCGTCGCGGAGTGCCCGCGTGATCAAACTCGTCTTGCCGTACTTGCGCGGCGCGTAGAGGCGGACGTAGTGGCCGCCGACGACCTTGCGCAGAAGCTCGCGCGTCTCGTCGTCGCGATCGATGACGTCGTCGGGCGGGATGGGGCGGGAGTAGACGAAGGGATTGACGTCAGTGATCATGGTATGCGTAGAACATACTACTAAGTACGAACGTCGGATACTAGTTCTGTGCCCAGGCGTCTTTCGGCGCAGAGGCGTGACAGACGTGTGACCTTTTCCTTTCTAGCCTGAAGGCGTGCTCGCGCAGATGCTGACCTACGCGCTCGTTGGGCTGGAGCCGCGGCGGGTTGAGGTGGAGGCGCATCTGCAGCGGGGCGTGCCGGCGTTTGCCATCGTCGGACTGGCCGACAGGGCCTGCCAGGAGGCGAAGGAACGCGTGCGCAGCGGCATTGTCTCAGCAGAACTGGAGTGGCCGCTCAGGCGCATCACCGTCAATCTGGCGCCGGCCGATCTGCGCAAAGAGGGCTCCGGCTTCGACCTGACGATCGCGCTGGCCATTCTCGCCGCCTCGCACCAGATTCCGCCCGGCTCGCTCAAAGCGCACGCGGCGGTGGGCGAACTGGCGCTGGACGGCAGGGTGCGCCCGGTCGGAGGAGCGCTGGTCGTGGCTGAGGGAGCACGTCGCGCCGGAATCGAGTTCGTGCTCTGCGCCGCCGAGTCGGCCGTTGAGGTGGCCCTGGCCGGGGTCGATTCGGTGCCGGTGCACCACCTGGCCGAGGCGGTCGCCTATATGCGCGGCGACTGGTTGCCCGAGCCGGCGTTGCGCGGCACTAACGGCCTCCCGCAGCTCGCCTCCTGCCCCGACCTGGCTGAGGTGAAGGGGCAGCGGCGCGGGCGCCGGGCGCTCGAGATCGCCGCCGCCGGGCGCCACAACTTGCTCCTGGCCGGCCCGCCGGGAACGGGCAAGACGATGCTCGCGCGCCGTTTGCCGGGGATCCTGCCGGCGCTCTCCGAGGAAGAGGCACTCGAGGTCACACGCATCCATTCGGTGGTCGGGCTACTTCCGCGTGAGCACCCGCTGGTCGCCGTGCCACCCTTCCGCGCCCCGCACCACTCCTCCTCGATGCCGGCGATCGTCGGCGGTGGCAGCGGCCCCAGCCCCGGCGAGGCCAGCCTGGCGCATCGCGGCGTGCTGCTGCTCGACGAGTTTCCGGAGTTTCAGCGGCCGGTGCTGGAGGCGCTGCGCCAGCCGCTGGAGGACGGCGTCGTCAGCGTTGCCCGCGCCAACGGTCGCGCCGTCTTTCCCGCCCGTTTTCAGCTGGTGGCGACGATGAACCTCTGCCCCTGCGGCGGCAAGGGCGACGCGGCCGGCTGCTCCTGCTCGGCCGTCAGGTTGGCCCGCTTCCACGAGAAGCTCTCGCGCGCGCTGATCGATCGCTTCGACCTGGTGGTGGCCATGCCGCGTCCGCGCGCCGCCGAGCTGGACGGAAGCGGGGAGGAGGTCTCGGCGCTCGTGCGCGAGCGGGTGCAAGCGGCGCGCGCGAGGCTCGAAACGAACCCGCCGCGGATGTCGGCAGAAGCCAGGGCTCTCCTGACGGATGCCGTCGAGCGCATGTCGCTCTCGGGGCGCGGACGGGCGCGGGTCGCCCGGGTAGCGCGCACGATCGCGGCGCTCGCGGGCACCGGGGAAATCGGGCGCGAGCACCTGGCCGAGGCGCTTTCCTACCGCATCCCGCCGGAGCTGACGACGTGACCGTGGCGCGCAGTCCCTATCTGACCCGTCGCAGCCACGGCTATCCGCCGCTCCTGGCGGCCATCCACGATCCGCCCAAACGCCTCTATATGCGCGGAGAGGGATCCGTCGGGATGCTCTCGGGCCCGGCAGTGGCGATCGTCGGCACCCGCTCCTGCTCGCCCTACGGAGCCCAGGTGGCACGCCGGTTGGGGCGCGAGCTGGCCGCGGCGGGAGCGACCGTGGTCAGCGGCCTAGCGCGCGGGGTAGACGCCGAGGCGCACCGTGGTGCGCTCGAGGCGGGCGGCCCGACCGTGGCCGTGCTCGGCTGCGGCATCGACCGCGACTACCCGCGAGCTCATGCCGCGCTGGCTCGCCGGGTGAGTGAGGTGGGCCTGCTTGTCTCGGAGTACGAGCCCGGCGTCGAGCCGGCGCCCTGGCGCTTCCCGGCCCGTAATCGCATCATCGCCGGATTGGCCGGAGCGACGGTCATCGTCGAGGCGCGGGCCAGAAGCGGCGCCCTGATCACGGCCGATTTCGCCCTGGAAGACGGGCGCGAGGTCTTCGCCGTGCCGGGCGAGATCACCTCCGCGCTCTCACGTGGCACGAACGAGCTGCTGCGCCTGGGCGCCGCGCCGTTGATCGAGCCGAATGACGTGCTGGCGGCGCTGGGCCTGGAGGAGGCACCGGCGAGGCTTAGTCTTCGGCTCTCGGATCAGGCAAGCCGGCTACGCGAGCTGCTGGCCGATCACTCGGCCTCGGTGGACGAATTGGTCGAGAGATCGGGGTATGGGGCCGATGTCGTAGCCGCGGCGCTGGTGGAGCTGGAGATGGCGGGAGGGGCGGTTTGCGCGCAGGGGGTGTTTCGATTGAGCTAGAGCGCTTAAGTACTCGCTCGGCCGAGATGGCATTACCGGGACGTCGGCAATAGGGGTCAACGGGCATACGATGTAACGGCCCTTGCGGGAGTGTCTTGTTCGGGCGCTGTTCTCAAATGGCGAAGGAGCGCTGTGCCGATGGGCCTTGGAACGAAGGTCGGCGGCGGTGGTTCACCGGTCCTCGAGGATCCAACGGGAAGGCGTGCTCGCTGGTATCGACGAGCCGGTCGCTTCGTGTCCTTGTTGTTTCTGGTCTGGTTCCTGGCGATCGTGCTGGGTGGGCTCGGCTTGATCCCGGTCGCGGGTATTCCGTTCGCACACGTCCTACAGCCTTCGCAAGGGCCCCCTGCGCTCGCGAAGCCGCCGCAGCCTCGGCAGCCCTCCGCTTCCGATCTCCGTCCGGCGGTGTCGGCCAAGGCGTTCGCGGCGTCGGTTGGAAAGACTGGTCAGCAGGTGCCAGGAGGTGCGACCGGATCGCACGGTAAGAGTGGGACCGCGCCCGGGCAGACGAAGACGACGACGACCTCCACCGTGTCGCACGGAAAGAGCGGGGCAGCGCCCGGGCAGACGAAGACGAACCCGTCATCGACAGCGCCCGGGCAA
>DATCCQ010000122.1:0-9360 GCA_036511185.1 Gaiellaceae bacterium | reverse complement strand
AGCCGCGGCGGCGGCGGATGGGCGAGGCCGGCAGGGAAATCGCCCGTGAGCGCTACGACTGGCGTGACATCGCGGGGCGCCTGCTCGCGATTTACGAACGGGCGATCGACGGCAGCTTCGACGCCGGCGCGGCGGCCAAGTAGTGAGGACGCCCGGCAAGAGAACGCGGCTGCTTGCGGCCCTCACGGTGCTTGTGCTGGTGATGGTCGCAGCGGTGGTCTTGCTCTGGCTCTACGGCCCCGACTGGTCGAATCTCGCTTCGAACTTCGATTCGGTGCGCTGGGGTTGGGTCGGCGTGGCTCTGGCCTTGAATCTGCTCTCCATCGTGGCCCGCGCGCTGGCCTGGAAGACGGTGATCGACCAGGCTATTGAGCCGCCGCGGCCCGGTTACCGAGCGGTCATTGCGGCCTTCTCGGTTGGCTTGTTCGCAAACGCTGTGCTTCCGGGCCGGATTGGCGAGGTGGCCAGGGTGGCCGTGCTGTCGCGGCGCGCCGGGAAGAGGAAGGGCGTATGGGCGACCTTGCTGGGCACGGTCTTCGCGCATCGGGTCTTCGATCTCTTCCCCGTGCTCGCATTGGTCGGGTTTGTGTTCACCAGCGCTCGGCTGCCGCATTGGGCCGTGAGGACAGTGGAATTGTTCGTGATCCTCGGCCTGGTGCTGTTCGTGCTGGCCGTCCTGATTGCCCGCCGCCGCGGCGGCTCGCCGCTGGACGGGCTGGGCCCCGTGCGCCGGCTGATTGCGATGGCCCGCCAGGGCCTCGGCGTGATGCACACGCCGCTAGCCGCTGCGATCGCGGTCGCTTACCAGTTCATCGGTTGGGCGCTGCAGCTGCTGGCGGTCTACACGGCCATGCGGGCGTTCGACATCCATGCGCCGCTCGCGGCGGCCGGGGTCGTGCTGCTGCTGATGAATGTCGCGATTCTCTTTCCGCTTTGGCCCGGGAACGTGGGCCTATATCAGGCCGCTGTGGCGGCTCCGCTTCTCTCCTACGGTGTCGCCACCGCGCACGGTGTGGCCTTCGGCGTCGGCCTGCAGGCGATCGAGTCCTCGGTAGGAATCGGGATGGGGATGATCTTCCTGGCCCGCGAGGGGCTGAGCTACGCGACGCTGAAGGAGATGCCGGAGCCCGGCCAGGTCAACCTGGAAAAGCCGCCGCGGCGAGGCTGGCTGCGCGTGAGAAAGAGCTCGAACACTCGAGATTCAAGCGACTAGTAAGGACCTAATGCGTCAAGCTTGCATGATCGCCGCGACTGGTTTGCTGCGCCAGCGGTCGTCTGAACCGCTCACCGCACTAGTGCAGAGCGAACCAGGAGGCGGTATCGCTCAGATACGGCTTAAAGAACATCACGAGAGACGAGGCATCCGACGATCTGATCTGCCAACAGGCTGCGTTCCCGCTGACGGTACCGCCCGTAAACACCTCGGGATCGTCAAGGTACAAATCAGGATCGGGCAGAACACCGCACGAGTTGTCGAAAGTCGTGTAGGCGACGTTCGAGGCGCCGACGGCTCTCATGCTGAAACCCGAGTCTAGGTGCGAGGAGCCCGATCCACTGTAGGTTGCCGTCACAGCGATCATGAAGAATTGGTTTCCTGCTGCAGGCGCGTCGTTGTACGGGTTCGCGGCCAGGACCGCCGCTGTCGCGTCCGGATAGACGTTCGTGACCGCGACCGTCCAACCGTTGCCGACGGCACCCGGCTGACCAAGCGGTATCGGGTTTTCTCGTAACGCACCGGGTGGCGGACTCGAAATCGTCGCTGTCTGCACCGATGTGGCGCTGACAGAGCCGTAGAGGTTGGAAGCCGTAACGACGATACGGATTGTGTGAGAGACGTCTGCGGTCTGAAGCACGTAATAGAAAGAGGTCGCGCCTGAGATGCCTAAGCAGTTCGCACCAGCGCTATCGCAGCGATGCCACTGGTAGGCGTAGGTCAAGGCGTCATTCCAGGAGCCGTCAGAGGCCGTGAGTGTCTGGCCTTGGGTTGTGGTACCGGAGATCGTGGGGAGAGCGCTGTTCGTCGGCAGCGGACCGGTCACGACGGCGGTCTGACTCGAGGTGGCGCTAGAGGAACCGTGCGAGTTGGTAGCGGTCACGACGACGCGAATGGTCGAACCGGTGTCGGCATAACCGAGGGCGTAAGTATTCGAGGAAGCTCCCGAGATGTTCGAGCAGCTCGAGCCCGAGGAGTCGCAACGACGCCACTGGTAGGCATACGAGGTCGGGGAGTTACTCCAGGTTCCTATCGAGGCAGAGAGCGTCTGGCCCCGCCAAGCAGTACCGGAGATCGCGGGCAGAGCGCTGTTAGCAGGCGCACTACCGGTAGGAGCCGTACTCGCGCCGCCCGTCGAGCCTTTGACGACCTTGAAAGAAAGCGTGACGCTGCCCGAATCGGCTGAAAGCTTGAGCCGGTAGCTGGCGACCTTGACCGACTTGCCGGCGAATACCTTCTTGACCGTCATCGTTTTGGAGCCCGTGAAGGTGCCCGTCTTCTTCACGCTCTTGACCGTCTGCCACTTGGCGCCCTTCTTGACGCTGAGCAGGTAGGAAAAGCTCTTGCTCGTCGCGGAGAACTTGTAGATGAGCTTGACCGAACCGGCCTGCGAGCTCTTGAAGCTCTTCTTGGTCAGATGGGCCGAGATCTTTCCGGAGGAGGCGCTGCTGGAAGCAGCACCGGCGAGTCCGCAGGTACCGAGAAGCGCGAGCGCCATCACAACTACCACGGGTAGAACAGCGCGGCGCATCTCGTCTCCTTCGTAGGGGGGTTTCTCATCTCGTTTCTACTCCCGCTCGCTTCTTCGGTCAACCAAAGGCCGACCTGACGCGTCCTCTCTCGCCTAGTACGAAAGAGCGTCTAGCGGAGCAGGTCTCGGTCGTCACTCGTTGACATTCCGAGTCTCACGCGCTTTCGCTTCCCGGCAGCCACACCTCGACCAGCTTGGCCGGGTATTCCAATCGGTTCGGGTCCTTAGATGCGCCGACCGGTGTCAGCCGCCGCCATCGTCACACTGCTCTTCGTGGGACTCGATCCAATGGTGGAGCCGGTTAAAACAATCGAGATCGACAACGAGCAGGCCAGGGTCGCCAGCTGGAGGCTGCACGTGCTCGTTGAGGCTGGATACCCGATCGGGCTGGCCGAGCGTCTGGCGCACAGCGAGATCGATCTCCATCGCGCGGTCGAGCTCATCTTGCGCGGTTGCCGCCACGAGACGGCTGCCGAGATCCTGCTCTAAAGGCCTAGCTATCCGCGCGAGCCCGAGTCACCGTGCAGATCGTCCAGGTCGCGGTGAAGTTGCTGCCTGCGACTCTCGAGCGATGAGCGCGCGCTGGTGGTCTCGGAGCCGAGATTCTGCAGGCGCGACCTCAACTCGAGCTCGAAGTCGGCGACCCGTTTTTCGAGTGCGGCCCAGCTACGCTCCGCCCGTTCGCGCATCTCTTCGAGCGCGACTTTCATGCGCGCGTCGATCCTGCCCGCGCTTTCGTCGCTGAGCGCACGCAGGCGTTCATCGAGCGCCGACTGAGCCCGACGGGCGTAAGCCTCGACGGCTCGCTCGAGCTCGCGGCGAAGGCGCCGCTGAGCGTCCTCGCGCGCCTCTTTCATCGCGTCGTCGAACTGGCTCGCGTGGTCGTCGGACACGCTACTCGCGGTGCGCTCAACGAAGCGCTGCAGCTGCTCGAGCTGCTTGCGCTCGATCTCCACGCCGCCAGCCTGGATACGCCGCTGAATCTCCGTTTCTTCACGCTCGATGCGCTCCATTACCTCGCGCTCGCGCCGCGATAGCCGCTCGACGATGTCCTGGATGGCGCGCCGCCGCTCATTGGCGAACTTCTCGAGCTCGTCCTGGTTACCGGCCAGGGCCTGCTCGATCGACTCCGACATCTCCTCGCGCAGGCGGGCGATCAAGGCCCGTTGTTCGTCGCTCTCGGCCGAGATGCGCTCGCCGTCGGCTTCGATGCGCGCTCTCGTCTCCTGAACCATTCCCTGCACGCCGCGGATGAGGTCGCTGACCTCGTGCGAGATCGCGGTCTCGCTGACCCCGAGATCGCGTTGCCAGCTCTCGACTCGCTCCTCGACGTCGCGCTGGGTCTTGGCGAGCATCTGCGAGAGCTTCTCTTTCAGCGACTGCTCGGCCTCTGCGACCGCGTGCCGCCTCGTCTCGGCCAGGGCTCGCTCCTGCTCGGCCAGCTGGGATGACGAATCGGCGCGGGCGCGGGCCACGATCCGCTCGAGCTCGCCGACCTTCGATAGGACCTCTTTATCGAGCTCGGCTCGCAGCAGTGCCCGGCCTCGCTCTAGTTCGCGATCGATCTGGCGCGTCCGCTTGAGGCCGACTGCCAGGGCGATCGCACCCAGCGCCGCAATGAACGCTCCCGTCGTGCCTACAGCGCTGCTCACGAGCTCGTGGCTCGTGCGAAGCACGACCGCTACCCAACTACCAACGGCAAGGGCTCCGGTCACGGCGGCGAAGGCAATCATCACGCGCCGCGTCCCGCTGCTGGAAACCGCAAGCAGCAAAGCGATCGCCGCCAGAGCGATCGCAACCGTGCTGGCGATCTGTAGGCCGGTGGCCAGGCTCATGGCCTTCATCGTACGGCAGGCGGGCGCCAAGTCGAACGACAAGGCGCACACAGACCGGCGCCGACTTGACTTCTCTTGTCACAATAGGGTCTCGATTACGTCGATGGGAGGCGAGATGGAAGGTGGTTTCAACTTCCCGTTCGGGGGCGACCCCGAAGAGCTCATGCGCCAGTTGCAGGAGTTCACTGAGAAGCAGACAGAGGCAGTTGCCGAGCAAGCGCGCGAGCAGTTCGCGACGTTAACGCTCAACACGGCCGTGGAGCTAACCGCGGCGGCGCTGTCGCAGATGCAGGCGCCGGGGACAATCGACGAGCAGGCGGTCTCGATGCGAGATGCCATGCGCGTCCTTTTCCCTGAAGCTGTGGCGCTTGTCAGTGCCGCCCGTCAGGGCTTCATGCGCGGCCGCTAGGCTAGAGCGTGTGAGAACGAAGTCTGCGCTCGAATTCAGGCGGGTCGTCGATCTGCCGCCCTATGCCTTCGCCAAAACCGATGCGCTCAAGATCGAGTTGCGCCGGGCCGGCGAGGACGTGATCGACATGGGCTTCGGAAACCCCGATCTGCCCTCGCATCCGCTCGCGGTCGAGAAGCTCAAGGAGGCGGCCGAGAAAGGGCGCAACCACCGCTACTCGCAGAGCCGCGGAATTCCGCGGCTGCGTAAGGCGGTCTGCGATCTCTACGAGCGCAAGTTCGGCGTAGTGCTGGATCCCGAGACGCAGGCGATCAACACAATCGGCGCCAAGGAAGGCCTCTCGCACCTGATGTGGGTGCTACTTGGTCCGGGCGACGCGGCGGTCGTTCCGACGCCGACCTACCCGATTCACCGCTTCGCGCCAATCTTCGCCGGCGCGACCGTCTTCGAGATGGCGATGCGCCAGGGCGACGACCTCTTCGGCAACATGGTCGAGGCCTTCAAGAAGGCTCGTCCGCGGCCGCGCGTGATCATCTTCTCTTTCCCGTCCAACCCGACGACGCTTACCGTCGAGCTCGAGTTCATGCAGAAGGCGGTCGATTTCGCGCGCGAGAACGACGTCGTGCTCGTTCACGACTTCGCCTACGCGGATCTCGCCTTCGACGGCTACGAGCCTCCGTCGCTGTTCCAGGCGGAGGGCGGAGACGAGGTTGGCGTCGAGCTTTACACTTTGAGCAAATCGTTCTCGATGGCCGGTTGGCGAGTCGGCTTCCTGCTCGGCAATGCGGAGATCATCGCCGCGCTGGCCAGGCTCAAGTCCTACCTCGACTACGGCACCTACCAGCCCATCCAGATCGCTTCGACGGTGGTCATGAACGAGGCACCCGACTACCCCAAGGAGCTCTGCGCCGTCTATCAGTCGCGCCGCGACGTGCTCTGCGACGGGCTGAACCGGATCGGCTGGGAGGTCGAGAAGCCGCGCGGCTCGATGTTCGTCTGGGCGAAGATTCCGGAGCCCTACCGAAGCCTCGGCTCGCTCGAGTTCGCGATCAAGCTGATGAAGGAAGCCAAGCTTGCCGTGAGTGCGGGCGCCGGCTTCGGCCGCGGAGGTGAGGGCTACGTTCGCTTCGCCCTGATCGAGAACGAGCAGCGGATTGCCCAGGGCGTGCGCGGTATCAGGCGCGCTCTGACAGAGCTCGGCTAACCGCGTCTTCTCGCAAGAAAGAAAGAGCGGCCACGCCCCGTGAGGCGCAGCCGCTCTTTGCTAGTCCCGTCGGGGCCCTGTGCTACTTGGCCACGACGTTGTCGAGATACTCCCGGCGCGGCGCTCTGAGCGAAGCCGAACCGCTAGGGACGCGCATCTCGGTCCGATGGCGTAGCATCGCCGCGTGGCAGAAGGTCAAGAACAAAAAGGGCTTCGAGCGCTGGAGATTGCCGCGCTTGCGCTCGTCGCCCTATTTTCGGTGGCCGCCGGCGTCGCTCACTACGCCGGCGCCTCGTCCATACTCGCCTTCTCGATCGCCGCGCTTGCCCTTGCCGGGCTGGCCTGGGTGGTCTCGTTTGCAACCGAGCAGCTCGGGCAGCGCTTCGGGCCGGCGGTCACCGGCGTATTACAGTCCACGCTCGGGAATCTGCCCGAATTCTTTGTCGTGATCTTCGCCCTCGCGGCCGGCGAGACCGTTGTCGCCCAGGCCTCGCTCGTGGGCTCGATCCTCGCCAACGCGCTGCTCGTGCTGGGGCTCGCGATTGCGGCAGGCGCCGCCCGTAGCGAGGGCGGAGTGATGCGCTTCGGCCACCGGCTTCCGCGCGATGCCGCCACGCTTCTGCTCGTTTCGGTCTTCATCATCGCGCTGATCGGCGTCTCGGTCGCGGCCGACGACCGCGCCGCCCACCACGTCAAGGCGATCTCGGTGATCGGCGCTCTCTGTTTGCTCGCTGTCTATCTGACCTGGCTCGTTCCCTATCTGCGCTCGGATCGCCTCGAGTCTCGACCCAAAGCGCGGCTCGGGATCATCTCCGTCCTGTTGATCCTGGTCTTGGCCGGAGTCGGGGCCGCATTCGTCTCGGACTGGTTTGTCGCCGAGCTACGACCGACGATCGATCGTTTGGGGATCTCCGCGGCCTTTGCCGGAATCGTGATCGTGGCGATCGCCGGTAACGCGGTCGAGAACGTGGTCGGTGTCACGCTCGCCTGGAAGCGTCAGCACGAGCTCTCGATCTCGGTGATCACGAACTCCGTCTCCCAGGTGTCCGCCTTTCTCTTCCCGGTTCTCGTGCTCTGCTCGCTCTTCTTCTCTTCGACTCTCACCTTCTCACTCGCGCCCATCTTCATCGTGGCTCTGCTCCTGACGGCGATCTGTATCTGGCAGATCATGGGTGACGGAGAGGCGACGATGTTCGAGGGCGTGGCGCTGGTCGCGCTGTACGTGATTCTGGCGGGGGTTACGCTTTACGATTGACCGGTCGTGGCCGGGCCTTATTCCCTTTGAGTCTTAGGTCCTATTACGGTCGGCCCACACCCCTACCGGAATAGGCCCTTAGAATCGACCCCTGGTGATTGATCGCGCGATCGCGCATCTCAAGCCCCGTCCTCGGCGCATCCTCTTGCGTAGGTCGGCCAGACGCTTGATTGGAGGCGAGACGCTCGCGAGCGCCTGCGATCTCGCTGCCCGGCTGAACGCCGAGGGCAAGCGTGTATCGCTCGGACTGCTTGGCGAGCACTCAGCGAGCGAGAAAGAGGCGCGCTCGATCGCCGCCGAGGAGAGGAGAGCGCTCGAGGAGATCGAGGCGCTCGGGCTCGATGCAGCCTTGAGCGTGAAACTGTCGGCGCTCGGGCTGGCTGTCGACGAGGAGCTTTGCTTTGAGCTGCTGCTCGCGCTCGTCGCCGCCGCCGGCGAGAAGGGGAGTGTTGTGCTGATCGATATGGAGAGCTCGGACGCGGTCGACGCGACGCTTCGCCTCTATCGGCGCCTGCGCGAGCAAGGCCACGACAACGTCGGAGTGGCTCTGCAGGCTCGCTTGTGCCGGACGCTCGACGACATCGAAGCGCTGGCGCCCCTTGCCCCCAGGATCTCGATCTGCAAGGGAAGCTACGACGCAGCCGCCGAGGACGCCGTCGCGAGCGAAGGACAGCTCAAGGAAAGATTCCTGCGCGCCGTATCGCGACTGGCTGACTCAGCGACCGCGATCGGCATCTCCACGCACGATCGCGACTTGATAGCGGAGAGTTGCCGCCTGCTCGCCGTAGCCGGGAGAAAGCGCGACGACTACGAGATTCAGACGCTCTTTGGAGTAGCCGCCAAACTCGAGCGCGATTTGTTGGCTGCCGGCGAGCCGCTGCGCGTCTATGTCCCGTACGGCGAGGACTGGCACCCATACGTGTCGCGCCGGATGCAGAAGATCGGCAAGCGGTGATCTGGGCGAGCGCCAGGGGTTGCCGCGTCGTCGACGGCGAGGGGCGCGAGTATCTCGACCTCTCGGCCGGCTTCGGCGTCGCTGCGCTCGGACATCGCAATCCGCGCGTTATGGCAGCCATCGGCGAGCAGCAGGTGGTGCACGCGCTCGGCGACCTGGCCGAGGCCGAGGCGACCGTCCGCCTGCGGCAGGTGCTGCCGCGCCCGGCCAAGTTCGGCTTGAGCGGCGAGGACGCGGTGGAGATCGCGCTCAGGACGGCACTGCTGGCAACGGGTCAGCCCGGCATCGTGTGCTTCGAGGGCGCCTACCACGGAACCGGTCTCCTGGCGCTGGCGGCGACCGGGCTGGAGCGCTTCCGGGCGCCCTTCGCCGCCTGGCTACCCGGGCCCGTCTATCGCTTCCCCTTCGGCGAGGATCCCGGGCCGCTACCCGAGGATGCGGGCTGCGTGATCGTCGAGCCGATTCAGGGCCGGGCCGGGGCGCGCGTGCCGCCCGACGGTTTCCTCGAGATCTTGCGCGAGCGCTGCAACAAGGCCGGCGCGCTGCTCGTCGCCGACGAGATCTACTGCGGTCTCGGGCGTGCGGGCGAGATGCTTGTCTCGGGCGAGCTGGCCGACGTGATCTGCCTGGGCAAGGCGCTCGGCGGCGGGCTGCCGCTCTCGGCGGCGCTACTGCGGCCCGGGCTAGAGCGTGTCTGGGAGCTCGGCCCGGAGGACGTCTACACGCACACGCACTCGGGCACGCCGCTGGCCTGCGCCGCCGCCTTGGTGGTGCTCGACGAGGTGCCCAAGCTGCTCTCCGAGGTCAAGCGCAAGGGAGAGATCTTCGCCGCCGCGGGCTGGCAGGGAGCCGGACTGATGCGCGCCTGTCCGGGGAGCGCCGAGAAAGCGCTCGAACGGGGCGTCATCGTAGTTCCGGCCGGGCTGGAGAACGAGCTGATCTCAGCCACGCCGGCGCT
>DATCCQ010000121.1:0-9166 GCA_036511185.1 Gaiellaceae bacterium | reverse complement strand
ATCTGTCGTGACACCGTGCTGCGCGTGGAGCGAACCGACACCGCCTTCACCTCGCGCTGCGAGACGGGGCAGCGACTGCTCATCCCGATCAAGCACAACTACGGCAACTTCACCGGTTCGGACGAGCTGCTGGCCGAGCTGGAGGAGAAGAAGCAGATCGTGTTCCGCTACCACGGCGAGAACCCGAACGGCTCGGCGTTCAACATCGCCGGCGTGATCAACGAGGCCGGCAACGTGATGGGGATGATGCCGCACCCCGAGCACGCGGTCGATCCGTTGCTCGGCTCGCCCGACGGCGCGTTCATCCTCGCCTCGCTGGCAGATGCGGCGCGCGAGCAGAGCGCGGCGCTCGTCTAGGGCCTATTCCGGTAGGGAGACGCGACTGGGGTGGTCGAGGCGTGGATGCCAGGGCCCGCACGAGCCGCGAAAGCGCACTGGTAGTGCGGTGAGCGGATCGGGTGGTTGCTGGCGCCGCGAATCGGCCGCATCGGTCGTGTAGGCCTACCGGAATAGGCCCTTAGCGACCGGAGGCGTCGATCAGCTCGATCCGGTAGCCGTCCGGATCGCGCACGAAACAGATCAGCGAGCCCTTCTCGCTGACCCGGTAGGGCGGGCGCTCAGGCTCGATGCCATGCTTCCGGGCGAGCTGCTCCAGCGTCGCCGCAAGATCGTCGACGCGCACGGCAATGTGGCCGTAGCCCGTGCCGAGCTCGTAGCTTGAGACACCGAAGTTGTAGGTCAGCTCGAGCTCCGGGTCGTTAACGCTCGGAACGCCGAGGAAGTAGTTGATGGCCTCGTTGCCGATCGGCAGCTCGCGCCGCTTCTCAAAGCCGAGCGCCTCGTAGAAGGCGATCGACTTGGTAGGGTCGCCGATGCGGTAGCAGGTGTGAATCAGCTCCACGTTGGAATTCTACTTACCCGCTTCGAATTCCTCGGCCAGGAGACCGAGCTCGAGCGCGTCGATCCACTCGCCTGCGGGCCGGTAGGCGCGGCGCTTGATGCCCTCGCGCACGAAGCCGGCGCTCTCGGCCACGGCCATCGCCCGCTCGTTGAAGCCGTAGATCTCAGCCTCCAGCCGGTGGTAACCAAGCTCAGTGAACAGCACGCGCGCCAGCTCGCGAATCGCCGCCGCGCCTAGATCGTGGCCGCGGAAGTCAGGATGGATCGCCAGCCCGCCAACGCGGGCGATGAGGCTGCGCCTGTTCGTGCGCTCGAAGCCGATTGCCCCAACCAGGCGCCACTCCTGCTCGAAGGGAACCTCGACCAGAAAGCGGCCGAAGGCCTCGGGCTCGGCCAGCGAGCGCTCGACCTCGGCGAGTAGCTCCTCAGGCCTGCTCGCCCTCCCGGCCGAGAGAAAGGGTGCGACGTCTGGATTTGCCTGCAGGTTGAGTAGGTACTCGACATCATGGGTCATCGCGCGGCGGAGTCGGAGCTTGCTTTCGCCCATATCTGCGCGGAGAGTAGCGATGCGGGAAGCGCACCCGCGCGGTGCCGGCAGTAATCGGACCTAATTTGGTACAGAGTCGGCGCTCTGGGCGCCTCTTCGGCGCGCCCGGGACGGTACTCTCGAACGACCCCGCGGGCGGGTGGCTCGGTGGCGGGCGAATAGAGAAGCGCACCGAAAACCAAGGGCGCCGGCGAAGCAAGCAACACACCGCCCCCAATCTCAATCGGCGAAGCGCTTCAACCGCGGTCCCATCCAGGCGCACGGATAGACTGAATTAACTCTGGCGCAGATCGAAGAACAGCCGATCCATCGCACGCTCGGGCTCACCGACTGGGAGTTCCAGCGAATTTGCGAGTTGCTTGGGCGCGAGCCCAATCATTTCGAGCTAGCCGTCTTCTCGCTGCTCTGGTCGGAGCACTGCGGCTACAAGCACTCGACTTTGCTGCTCAAGCGGTTCCCCACCAAGGGCGAGCGCGTGCTCCAGGGCCCCGGCGAGAATGCCGGCGTGGTGGATATCGGCGAAGGCGACGCGGTCGCCTTCAAGGTCGAGAGTCACAACCACCCCTCGGCGGTCGAGCCCTTCGAGGGTGCCGCGACCGGAGTCGGCGGCATCCTGCGTGACATCTACGCCATGGGCGCCCGTCCGATCGCGCTGCTCGACGGCCTCTACTTCGCCCACGACGATCTTCACTTCGAGCGCGCGGTCGCGGGCATCGGCACCTACGGCAACTGCGTCGGCGTGCCCAATGTCGGCGGCGCCACCTTCTTCGACGAGCGCTACGCGGGCAACTGCCTGGTCAACGCGATGTGCGTCGGCATCCTGCCGCGCGAGCAGCTCACCAGCGCACGCGCCAGCGGCGTCGGCAGCGTGGTCATGTTCGGCGCCACCACCGGCCGCGATGGCATCGGTGGGGCCAGCGTCCTGGCCAGCCAGGAGCTGGGCGAGGACGACGCCGACAAGCGTCCCAGCGTCCAGGTCGGCGACCCCTTCACCGGCAAGAAGCTGATCGAGGTCTCGGTCGAGCTGATCGAGTCGAACCTGGTCGAGAGCCTGCAGGATTGCGGCGCCGCCGGACTGGCCTCGGCGCTGTCGGAGATGGCCGCCTCCTTCGGCCTCGACATCCACCTCGACCGCGTACCGCTGCGCCAGGACGACCTCGAGCCCTGGGAGATCATGATCTCCGAGAGCCAGGAGCGGATGGTCGCAGCTGTCACCCCCTCGCTCGTTCCGGCCGTGAAAAAGGTTTGCGCCCGCTGGGAGCTGCCCTGCACCGAGATCGGCACGGTGACCGACAGCGGCGTGCTGCGCTGCTTCTGGGACGGCAAGCTGATCGGCGACATTCCTGCCCGCCTGCTGACCGAGGACGCGCCCCGCTACCAGCTCGAGCTGGCGCCACGGCCGAAGCAGGATCCGCCCCCCACTCCGGTCGCCCCGCCCTTCCAACAAGCGCTGCTCGAGTTGCTCGGCTCCGACAATATCCGCGACCGCGCCTGGGTTTACGAGCGCTACGACTACATCGTGGGCTCGCGTACCGTGCGCCGGCCCGGGCTCGATGCCGGCGTACTGAGGTTGCGACCGTCACTGAAAGGCCTGGCGCTCTCGCTCGACGGTAACGGCCGCATCGCCTGGCTCGACCCGCGCATCGGCGGCGCCCACGCCGTGCTCGAAGCGGCCCGCAACGTGGCCTGCTCGGGCGGCGAGCCGCTGGCGATCACCAACTGCCTCAACTTCGGCAATCCCGAGAAGCCTGAGATGGCCTGGGAGCTTTCCGAGGCAATCGAGGGCATGGCCCAGGCCTGTGAGGCGCTGGGGATCCCGGTCGTCTCGGGCAACGTCTCGCTCTACAACGAGACCGACGGGCAGCCCATCTACCCGACGCCCGTCGTCGGCTGCGTCGGGCTCGTTCCCGATGTGCGCGGCCTCGGCAGCGCCTGGCGCGAGGGCGATGTCGTCCTGCTCGCCGGTGCGCCGCGGATGTCGATCGCCGGCTCCGAGTTCCAGGCGCGCTACGGTAAGGTCGGCGGCGCGCCGGAGGAATTCGACCTCCAGGCCGAGGCGGCGCTAATCCGTTTCCTCTGCAAGAACACCCACCTCTTCTCGATTGCCCACGACGTTTCTGAAGGCGGGCTCGCCGTCTGCGTAGCCGAGTGTGCGATCTTCAGCGGCATCGGAGCCCGCCTCGATCTCCCTGCCGACCCCGTCCAGCTCTTTGGCGAGTGCGGCGGCCTGGCCGTCATCGCCTGCGCCCGCGAGCAGGTGAGCCAACTCGAGACCGGCGGAGTGCCGCTGCGCGAGATCGGCAGCGCCGGCGGAGACTCTCTAAACGGGATAGCACTCTCCCAACTGACCCGCAGCTGGCAAGCTAGGGAGAGCTAGATGTGCGGTATCTTCGGTATCCGGGCGCCTGAGCGCGATAACGCACGCCTGACCTATTTCGGGCTGCACGCGCTCCAGCACCGCGGACAGGAGTCGGCGGGAATCGCCGTCTGCGACGAGGGCCGCCTCTACGGCTTGAGAGACATGGGCCTGGTGACCCAGGTCTTCAACGAGCAGAGCCTGCGCGGCTTGCACGGACAGCTGGCGATCGGTCACTGCCGCTACTCGACCACCGGCGGCAGCCACTGGGAGAACTCCCAGCCGCTGATCCTGCGCGGGCGTGAGCGCACCGTCGCGCTCGCCCACAACGGCAACCTCACCAACGTCGAAGAGCTGCGCGCGGAGCTCACCCGGCAGCACGTGCGCCTGAGTACGAGCTCCGACTCGGAGATTGTCGCAGCGATGATCGCCAACGATGAGCGCCCGCTCGAGGAGGCGGTGGCGGCGGCGATGAGTCAACTGGTCGGCGCCTACTCGATCGTCGCTCTCGCCGAGAGCAAGTTGCTCGCCTTTCGCGACCCGCACGGTATCCGCCCGCTCTGTTTCGGTCGCCTCAACGGCGAATGGGTTGTAGCCTCGGAGAGCTGCGCCCTCGACCTGATCGGCGCCGAGCTGGAGCGCGAGATCAAGCCGGGCGAGCTCCTGATTATCGACGAGGACGGCTGCCGCCAGGTACAGGCCGTCGAGCCGGCAGAGCACACGGCGCTTTGCATCTTCGAGCTCTTCTATCTGGCTCGACCCGATAGCCGCCTGCTCGATGTAGAAGTCCACGGGGCGCGGGTGCGCATGGGCGAGATCCTGGCCGCCGAATCGCCGGCCGAAGCCGACCTTGTGATGCCTATTCCCGACTCCGGCACGCCCGCCGCAATCGGCTTCTCGCGCGGTAGCGGCATTCCCTTCAGCGAGGGACTGATCAAGAACCGCTACGTCGGCCGCACCTTCATCGAGCCCGAGCAGCGGCTGCGCGACCAGGGCGTACGGCTGAAGTTCAACCCGCTCGACGAGGTTGCCGGCAAGCGCGTGGTGGTCGTCGACGACTCGATCGTGCGCGGTTCGACCACAAGAAAGATCGTCTCCATGCTGTTCGAGGCCGGCGCGACCGAGGTGCACGTGCGCATCTCCTCACCGCCGGTGGTCTTCCCCTGTTTCTACGGAATCGACTTCGGCGACGCTGATCAGCTGATCGCCAGCAAGAAATCGGTCGAAGAAGTGCGGCGCCATATCGGTGCCACCTCGCTGGCGCACCTCTCGCTCGACGGCTTGCAGACGGCTTCGCAACGGCCTGCGACGAGTTTCTGCCGCGCCTGTCTCGACGGCAACTACCCGACGCCGGTTCCCGAAGGCGGCAAGCTGATCAAGCTGCGCCTCGAGAGGACCGCCGAAAGTCCGCCCGCTGCGCGGGCTTGACGACTTTCGGCGGTGAAAAGCATCCGGCGGATGGAGTGTTGGGAGCCGCGCCCGTCATACCGGTCGCGCCGTTTCCGCGAAAAGTCCGCCCTCTTGCGGAGGGCATGGCGACTTTTCGCGGTGAAAAGCAAATGCGGCCAGGGGATGGCGTTTTATGAGCCGCGCCCGTCATGCCGATCGCGGCGTCGGGCGCGAGCCCGTTGACGACGGTCTGACGTCGGCGCGCGAGTGAGTGAGTGTTCGCCTCAGACCTTCCTGTAGTCGCGCATCGTTGGGTAGGGGCCGACGGGTTTCCCCTCGACCGAGCTTCGACGCCACCGGTTGCGCTCGTAGGAAAGAAGCATTGCCGTGCCCCACGCCGCCGCGCTCCCTACAGCGCAGATGACGGTTAGCGCATCGATTCCCCAGGTCAAGAAGAAGGCGACGGACCCGATCCCGAATAGCCCGTTAGCGAGCAAGCTGACCAACTCGGTCCGAGGCGTTGGCTCTTTGGGCGGCGGCCATCGCTTCGCGAACACGTAACGCACCGGGGCAGTCAATACGCCGAGCCCGACGATGATGCTAACGACCCATATGTGCCAGTTCACAACTCGAGCTGTACCACGGTTTCCGTAGCACGGCCCGCTGGCGTGGCGTAGGCGACCTTGCGGCCGCAGGCGCCACGCGGGCTGTTGGGCGGCGCTACTCGCTGACGTTGTGCGCCTTGGCGATACCGCGGCTGAGGATGTAGGCGACCGTCGCGGCCATGAAGAACGTGAACCAGCTGTTCACGTTCATGGTGTCCGCGATCCAAACCACGATCGCCGCGACCAGAAGAGCGACGACGTAAACGACGAACTCCACGTTCGGCATGCTCAGCTTCGAGAGATCGAGAGTGACCTTGTTATCTTCCATCTAGGGCGGCTCCTTTCAGATCGAATGACAGACGCGAGCATGCTCTCCTGCTCGCAGCGCGAAAGCAAGCGAGTACGGTTTCGCTTAGGCGGTAATGACGAACGCGTATTACAAACGCCAGAGAGCTGAGAGACGAAACGAAGAGATGCGCGCCAAAGAGTTTAGCTTCCCAATCGCAGTCGAGTGGCTCGGCGATACGCGTGTCGCCACTCGCATCGACGGCAAGCGGGAGATAGAGACCTCCTCGCCGCCCGAATTCCGGGGCACGGACGCCACTATCTGGAGTCCCGAGGACTTCTTCGTGGCCGCTGCCGCCTCGTGCCTGGCGATCACGCTCGCGGGCATCGCCGAGCGCCGCGGCCTGCCATTGCACGGGCTGAAGGTGAGCGGCGACGGGGCGGTCGGCAGGCGCGACGACGGACAGTTCGGCTTCAAGAGCATCAGCCTCCGGGTCGCCGTCAAGACCGACGCGGGCTCCGAACAGCTGGCGCGAGAGGTTGCTCAAAGGGCCGAGGAGGGCTGTCTGGTCACAGTCTCGCTCTCCCTACCAGTCGAGCTCGAAGTCGTGGTCGAAACGGCACCGGCCTAAGGGCGTTACTTACGTGAGAGCGATGCCGCGGAGCTCGAGCTCTAGGCCGCTCTCATGCTCGTGTGCATGTATCCAGAGCGTCAGATCGCTCGGTCCTTCCTCGCGTGTCCAGAGTGGCGCCTCGATCGTCCAGGCCTGCTCGCCGTCGGCGGTTGCGCTGGTCAGGAGCAGAGCGATATCCGGCGGAATCACGGGTGAAGCCCCGTATTCGATGATCTCCTGCTCGATCTGGGAGGCCGTCTCGGGCGTCACGACGCCTTCCTCGATCAGAGCCGGCAGATCGCGCCGTGCAAGCCGTGTCAGCAGCTCCTGCACCGGCTTATGCAGCCTCTCCGGCAGCCAGTTTCCGGGCCCGGGACTCGTCAACTCGAGGGCTACCTTTCTCGCTAGCTCGTTCTCGACCTTGATCGAGAAGCGCTCGCCATCGCGCTCGTTGAGGTAGCGCAGCGCCCGCGCCGCGGCGACCCTATGTGTCGAGGCTTGCCAAAGTGGAGGATCGGCGAAGGTGAGCTTGAGCTGGTGACGGAGCTCGGCGGCGCCGGCGACCGAAAGCCAGCCCCGTCCGTTCCAGCGCTCCTCGACGTTCCCGTAGTCAAGGCCCACCCTCTCGTCTAGGTAACGGGCCTGAGCCAGTACATCCTCGCGGCGCAGGATGAGACGCCCGTCCTCTCCGGCCGGGCCGAAGACGAAGGAGAGCGCAGTCTTCGTCCCGTCCTCCGCACATTCCAGAGTGAGCGCGACCCAGGTGCCCGGGAAAGGCTCGCGTCCGACCAGGCAGCGCACTGCAATCGCGTCGGGAATCTGCATCGTCTGCGTTTGTACCAGCTCCGAGACGGCCGCGTGAGCGGAGCGGCAGGCGGGCAAACAGCGGGCCCTGCAAATACACTGCCGGGGTGGCTGGAATGAGTTACGAGGCGGCCGGCGTTTCGCTGGCCAAGGCCGAAGAGATCGTCGAGCGCCTGCGCAGCGCCGTCGCGTCCACCCACACGCCCGGCGCCAGCGGATCCTTCGGCGCCTTCGCCGGCCTCTACGCACTCGACGATAAGCGCGTTCTGGCCGCCTCGACTGACGGCGTCGGAACGAAGCTGATGCTGCAGCGCGATAGCGGTCGCCTGCGCTGGGGCGGAATGGACCTGGCCGCTCATTGCATCAACGACATTCTTACCTGTGGCGCCGAGCCGCTCTTCTTCCTCGACTACGTCGCCGCCAGTAAGCTCGAGCTCGAATTGGTGACCGAGTTGGTGGAAGGCGCGGCGGAGATCTGCCGCGACTCGAGCTGCGTCCTCTTAGGCGGCGAGACGGCCGAGCTCCCCGGCATCTACGCCGAGGGCGAGTTCGACTTCGCGGGCACCTGCGTCGGCCTGGTCGAGCGCGAGCGCCTGATAGACGGGCCCGCGAACTGCAAGCCCGGCGACGTCGTAGTCGGCCTGCGCTCCGCCGGCCTACACGCCAACGGCTTCACGCTCGTGCGCAGTCTGGTCGGCACCGACGCCTACGACCCCGATCTGCTCTTGCCCCCAACCATTTGCTATCTGGAAGACGTACGCAAGCTGCGCGACAGAGCCGATATCCACGCGCTTGCCCATATCACCGGCGGCGGTATCCCGGGGAACTTGGCCCGCGTGCTTCCGCCCGGCGTCGGAGCGCGTATCGAGACCGGCTCCTGGCAGCGCGGCGCGGTTTACGACTGGGTCAGCGAAAAGGGCGTCAGCGAAGAGGAGCAGCGGCGCGTCTTCAACCTCGGTATCGGTTACTGCGTTGTCATCCCGGAAGCCGATGTGGCCGCTGACGATCTGGTGATCGGAAGGCTGGAGCGCGACCTCGAGGGAGTGCAGTTCAGTTGATCGGCGTTCTCGTCTCGGGCTCGGGCACCAACCTGCAGGCGCTGATCGACGCCCAGTTGCCGATCGCGTGCGTCGGCTCGAACAAGCCGGGCGTAATGGGGCTGGAACGAGCCGCCAAGGCGGGAATCGAGACCGGCGTCTTCGAGCAGAAGAGCTACCCCGACCGCTCCGCCCGCGACACGGCGCTGGCCGACTGGCTGCAAGAGCGCGGCGTAGAGTGGGTCGTGCTGGCCGGCTATATGCACGTGCTCACGCCGGCCTTCCTGAGCCGCTTTCCCAGGCGCGTAATCAACCTGCATCCCGCCCTTCTTCCCTCCTTTCCGGGCGCGCACGCGATCGACGAGGCGCTGGCCTACGGCGTTCGCTGGACGGGCGTCACGGTGCACTTCGTCGACGAGGGAGTCGATACCGGACCGGTCATCCTGCAGGAGCCGGTCGAGGTCAAAGACGATGACGAGGTAACGACTTTGGCCGAGCGAATTCACGCCGTCGAGCACCGTCTCCTGCCCGAAGCCGCGCGGCTCTGTCTTGACGGACGAGTACGGTTGGAGGAAAGTTCCCGTCGAGTGAGGATCACGTGAGCAAACGAGCACTTATCTCCGCCTACG
>DATCCQ010000120.1:0-3065 GCA_036511185.1 Gaiellaceae bacterium | reverse complement strand
CCACCGCCCCTTCGGCTGCCGCCTCGGGCTCTGCCGCAATCTCAGCTACAGGCTCAGGCACAACCTCCGCCACCGGCTCGGCTACGACTTCAGCCACCGGCTCGGCTACGACTTCGGGCGGCTGCGGTATCTGCGGTATCTCGTAAGCGGGTGCTTCTACAGGCGCTTCCGCGGCTGCCTCGGCGGGCGCCTCAGTTGCGGCTTCCAGCATCAGGCCAGAAACTATCTCGGGAGACTGCGGCGTCACGGGAACGACCGCTTCTGCAGCGGCCTCCTGTACCTTTCGCTCGGGATCGATCGGCCAGGCCGGTACTTCGGCGCCGGCCTCCTCGTGGATGGACGGCTCTCCACCGGCGACCGAGGCGTAGTTGGCGCTCTGGTCAATCTCGGGATAGGCCTCGGGAGCTGCCGGCTCGGCGCTCTCGGCGTAGTCGTAGGCCTCCGGGCCCACGGCTTCCCAGCTGCCGTCGGCCGCCTGGCGCCAGCCGGGGTACGGATCGGCGACCTGCTCGGGATACTGGTCGGCAAGGCCCTGGCCGCTCTGCTCCTCGGCGCTCTGTTCGGCTCCGGCAAGCCCTTCGTCGGCGTCACCTTCGGTGGGCAGGCGAACGAAAAGGCCGCGGCGTACGCTCTCGCGCACGGTTGGGCGCGGCGGCAACTCCCCTCGACCTTCCAACCCCGGAGGCTCTGGAATCTGTCCTTCTTCGCCTTGATCGCTCATCGGATGATCGTCTTCTCCCTCGTCACGGCCGAGCGTACTTGCTGCTGTATCGGCTCGCGTGGCCAGAAGCGTGAGTATCTATCGCTCGTTGTCGGTATAGATAGAACCGAAACAGGTAGATGATGAGAATAGGCGATTGTCGCCTCCGAGGAGGGGAGAGATGACAGGTTCCAGGCGGGACGAGCCGGTTCGCTTGACGAGCATCTACACCGGCGGCGGCGATGGGGGCGAAACGAGCCTCGGTGACGGGACGCGCACGAGCAAGACCGATCCGTTGGTTGCGGCGATTGGAGCGCTCGACGAGCTCAATGCCGCGCTCGGACTGGCGCTTGCCGCGGAGCTGCCCGGGCGCTTGCGCCTGCCGCTGGAAGGAATCCAGAACGAGCTCTTCGACCTGGGCGCCGATCTCAGCGTCCCTCCCGTCGAAGGCGAGCGCGAGCGGCTGCGTATTGGTCAGGGGCGCGTCGAGTCGCTCGAGCGACTCTGCGACGAACTGAACGCCGAACTGGAGCCGTTGCGCAGCTTCCTATTGCCCGGCGGCACTGAGGCCGGCGCACGCCTGCACCTGGCGCGAGCGATCTGTCGCCGCGCCGAGCGCGACGTGCTCGTCGCGGCCCGTGAGCACGCTCAGAACCCACTCCTCGCCGTTTACCTGAATCGGCTCTCGGACCTACTCTTCATCTTCGCCCGCGTTGCGGCCGGCGACGGTGGCGAGCGGCTCTGGCGGCCCGGCGCCTCCGAATAGGGGCTTTAGAACTCGAATCAAGAAGAAGCACTCCACCGCCTGGCCGCGCTCGGCGGCGCGCTGCGTCGGCTCTCCGAGCTGCGTCCTCAGTCGCACCCGTATCTCCGCCGATACGGGTGCTCCCTGCGTCCTAGCATCGCATCCACCGATCGCGCCCAGTCGGCGGGTGTTCATTTTGCTCCGAGTTCTTAGGGCCTACCGGGATAGGCCCTTAGCCGGGCATACAGCCCTATACTGGCACGCGTGCCCGATCCGATCCGCATAGTCATTGCCAAGCCCGGCCTGGACGGGCACGACCGCGGCGCCAAGGTGGTCGCCCGCGCCTTGCGCGATGCCGGCATGGAGGTCATCTACACCGGGCTGCACCAGACACCCGACCAGATCGTCGAGACGGCGATTCAGGAGGACGCCGACGCCGTTGGGCTCTCGATCCTCTCGGGCGCCCACATGACGCTGGTACCGCGGGTGCTCGAGGGACTGCACGGCCAGGGCGCCGACGACGTGCTTGTGCTGGTCGGCGGAACGATCCCCGACGACGAGGCGAAAGCGCTCAAGAAGTGCGGCGTCGCCGAGGTCTTCACTCCGGGCGCGGCAACCGGGACGATCGTCGAGTTCCTGCGCGAGCGGCTCAACTAGAGCTACAGCGTTCTAGGGTACGAAGCTGAGGTTGTCGAGCTGGTGGTAGTAGTTCGCGCTCGTAGCGCTGAAACGCAGCACCGTGTAGTCGGGATCGTCGACACCGAGCGGGTAGTACTGCTCGTAGCCGTCGCGCCAAAGCCGCTGTCTGGATTGCGGATCGTTCAGAACCTCTACCTCGCCCAGCAGCATCAGGCCCATCCAAGCGGAGAAATCGACGAAGTAGACGCTTGCCCTTGGATCGCGCGAGAACTGGGCCACGCGCTTGGATGAGGTGTTGGTGCTGAACCAGACCGTCTTCAGATCCTCTGTCTCCATCTTCAGCATCGCCTTGATCCAGGGATGACCGTCCTCGCCGTTTGATCCCACGAGTGCTATCCCGGATCTCTCGACCAATGCGAGCGCTATACAACGGGCGTCCTCTTCCTTCATCGTGAGCCTCCAATTACGGCCGTTGCAGGTTTCCGGTCGTGATCCCGAGCGGGAATCCGCTAGTTGCTCATGATCGTAACCGCCGCGGTTGCGAGCGCCAGCGCCGAGCCCGTCTCGGCCTCGAAAGTGACCGGAGCCAAAGCTGTCTCGACCTGAATCTTCGTGCCGGAACTGAGACCGTCGAGCTTGTCGAGCGAGGCGTCGGCACCATAGTCGTAAGCCACCGCTGTATCGGGCGAGAGCTCAAGCGTGAGCTTGCGCGAGAGCTTCTTCAAGCTGAGCCCTCCCGAGCTGGTCAGACCGGTCACGCGCAGGCTCAATGTCCCGAGCGAGCTGTCTACCGTGACCAGCGTCCCTTTCAGCGTCAGCGATATTTCGGCGCCCTCCTTGGCCGAGAAGAGAAGAACTCGGCTGCGCTTGAGGTAGGGGTAGGGACAGACGGCGCTGCCGCCGCCGGGATGTATCTCGAAATGGAGGTGGGCGGCGATTCCGTTGGCGTCGCCCGAGTCGCCGACGTAGCCGATCGGCTGG
>DATCCQ010000119.1:0-10115 GCA_036511185.1 Gaiellaceae bacterium | reverse complement strand
TGCCCACGGCGATCGTGACGATGCAGCCCTGCGGGTGCTTTCCGGGCTCGTGCGGCCCCTGGCATCCACGCCTCGACCACCTCAGCCGCGCCGCCCTACCGGCTAGGCTCTATCTCGATGCCGATCTACGAGTACCGGTGCCCCAAGGGCCACGTTTTCGAAGTCCTCCAGCGGATGAACGACGCACAGCCCGACGTCTGCGAGGTTTGTGGCGAAGGCCCGCTCGAGCGCGTGCTCCATCCGGTCGCCATTCATTACAAGGGATCGGGCTTCTACGCCACCGACTACGGACGCGGCTCACGGCGCCAGGTCAAGGAGACTAGCTCGGAGTCGGGCGGCGAAAGCGGCAAGAGCGAAGGCAAGAAAGAGAGTGGCAACACCTAGTGCCTGTGCCGGCCTTCAATGGCCTGAAGCAGTAGCAGCACGACGACGGCTCCCAACACCGCGACCAGGAACGGCTTGAGCGAGAAGCTCCAGCCGACCCTCTCTCCGAACAAGACGATTCCGGCAAAGCCGCCCATGACGGCGCCGGCGATGCCCACGGCGATCGTGACGATGCAGCCCTGCGGGTGCTTTCCGGGCGTGGCGACCTTGGCCACGGCGCCGGCCAGCAGACCAAAGAGAATCCAGGCCAGAAGACTCATTGCGGCGACCGTCTCACTGTAGTAGCTCTCCCTTGCTGCAACCAGGCGCGTAGAGCGACGTCGCGGTCTCCGGAGCGTGAGGCGCCTTGGTTCCCTGGACCATCGCGATTACGGAGTAGTTCTCTTCGCTGGGGATGATCTCCGAGGCGCCGCCGATCGGTTGCGAATCGCCCCCGAGACGGCAGTGCAGCGTGCTGGAGGCGCGTAGCTTGATCCAACCGAGCTGCATCAACTGGCCCGCGCTTAAATCCGTCGCCATCGGGCGCAGTAGCTTGTCGCCCAGCCAGGGCAGCTTGATCATCGTCATCGGGCTCGTGATCTTGGACAGCACCGCCTGAACGACCTGCTGCTGGCGGGCGCCGCGCGTGACGTCCGTTTCGCCGGCGTCGAGCCTGTTCTCGCGGATGCGCGAGTAGATGAGCGCGCGGCGGCCGTTCATGTGCTGAACGCCCTTGGCGAAGCGCCAGCCCTGCCAGCTTGCGCAGCGCGAGGCTGTATACGGGCAGTCGAAGGAGTTGGTGATGATCCTTTTCGGCACATTGATGTCGACGCCGCCGAGTGCGTCGATAAGCTGCCGGAACTGGCCGAAATCGACGACGATGACGTGATTGATCGGCAGCCCGGTGTAGCTCGCCACCGTCTTGATGGCCAGCGCAGCGCCGCCGAGCTGGTAGGCGGCGTTAACCCGGTCGTAGCCGTGCCCGGGCACGATGATGCGCAGGTCGCGCGGAATCGAGAGGTAGACGATCCGGTGCCGCGATGGATCGGTGTGCACCACCATGATCGAGTCGGAGTGGCTGATACCCTGGCGCTCCGCGGTATTGGCGTGATCGGTTCCGAGCACGAGGATATTCGACGTATTCGAGAGCATGAGCCCGTGCGTCGAGGTGAGCGCCTGCTTGGCGCTGGCGCTCAGCCGTCCGTTGGCCTTCTGAGCTCCGCTGCGCAGAGACAGGTAGGCGGCAATCGTCCAAACGCAAATGAGCAGTAAGAGTAGGGTCACGGCGATCAGGACTCGCCGCCTCCAGCCACCGTGGTGGAGCCTGAAGCGCGGAAAGCGAAAGCGTCTCGAGTGGGCTCCGGCGCTCTCGTCGGTAGTCGCTCGTCGGCCGCTGGAGGAGCCACTTTTTCGCTTCAGTGGTACGTTGCCCCGCGACCGACCGCCGCGGTAGATACGGTAGGGCTTGTCGCCGTGGGCCATCTAACAGTTATCGTATCTGTCTGAAATGAGCGCACCTAAGGTCATAGGAGTCGATGTTGGCGGGACGAAGATCCTGGCCGGCATCATCGATGCGGACGGCAATGTACTCGAAAAAATACAGATTCCAAGCCCGACCTCCTCGACCGAGGCGTTGCTCAACGGAATCGATGAGGTCGTAACGGAGCTGCTCGACACGGAGATTGCTGCGATCGGTTTCGGCATTCCCTCGAGCATCGATCAGCGTTCGGGCATAGTGATCAGCTCGGTCAACCTACCGCTGCAGGGAATGCACTTTCGCCAGCGCATGAGCGAGCGCTTCGATCTTCCGGTCGGCATGGATAACGATGCCAACGTGGCCGCGATCGGCGAGTGGAAAGCGGGCGTTGGGCGCGGAACGAACGATCTCGTGATGCTCACCCTCGGCACCGGCGTCGGCGGCGGGTTGATTCTCGGCGGCAAGCCATACCGCGGATACGCGGGAGCTGGCGGCGAGCTCGGACATATGGTCATCCTCCACGACGGCCCTCCCTGTTACGGCAACTGCAACGGCCACGGCCACCTGGAGGCGTTCGCCTCTGGGCACGCAGCGGCGCTTGCGGCGCGCAAGCAGCTAGGACCCGATTTCGACTCCCGCAAGCTGGTCGAGCACGGCAAGGCGGGCGATGAACTGGCGCTGGAGCTGTTGCATTGGATCGGCGAGTGCCTCGGCTCTGCGCTCGGCAGCTTGGTCAACATCTTCAACCCCGAGCTGATCATCATTGGCGGTGGTTTCGCGGCGGCCGGTGAGTTGATCCTCGCCCCGGCGCGCGAGCGCATGCTCAAGGAATCACTCCCCGGTCTGGTCGGGCTAACCCGGATGGTCGTGGCTGAGCTCGGGTCGGATGCCGGCATGATCGGCGCCGGTTTCGTCGCCTTCGAAGCGCTAGAAATCGTTCCCGCCGCCACGCAGTAGAAAGAAGAAGTGGAGCTGTTTGGGCTCTCGCTCCGTTGGGCTGCGTCTCTCGGCGTCTCAGGCACCTCGCTAATCCACCCTCCTCCCACGGGGCGTAAAACGGTATTCGTAAGAACCGTCACGGCTGGCAAACAGGAGCGTCGCGGAATAGCGTCAGTCGCGCCACTCCGGCCCGGGTGCTATCTATCGTCGAGAGTCTCGCCCGTATCAATCCAGGAGAGTGAACGATGCCGCTCGTCGTCTGCGCTACGCCGATCGGGAACCTCGAAGATGTGACGTTGCGAGTTCTACGCGAGCTCGAGCAAGCCGACCTCGTCCTCTGCGAGGACACCCGGCAAACGCGAAAGCTGCTTGAACGCCACGGAATCAAGGCGTGCACGTTCAGCTACCACGAGCACAACGAAGCGGCGCGCGTGGCTGAGATCCTGCCGCGTCTCGAGACCGGCGAGCGGATCGCTCTCGTCTCCGACGCGGGCATGCCGGCGATCAACGACCCGGGCGCTCGGCTGGTTCGCGCTGCGCTGGAAGCCGGTCTCCCGGTCACGGTGCTGCCGGGCCCGAGCGCTGTCGAGACGGCGCTGGTTGCGAGCGGCCTCGCCGCTGAGCGCTACCAGTTCCTGGGCTACCTTCCGCGTAGCAAGAAGGCTAGGGAGGCGCTTTGGCGGGAGCTCTCGCGTTGGCCTCATCCCGCCGTTGCCTTCGAGTCGCCGAAACGACTATCCGCGACTCTGACCAGTCTCGCCAGCTTCGACCCGAAGCGTGAGCTCGCCGTCTGCCGCGAGCTGAGCAAGCGCTTCGAGGAGGTTGCGCGGGGGAGTGCGGGCGAGCTGGCCCGTCGCTTCGAGCAAGAGCCGAAGGGTGAGATAACGCTCGTGATCGGCCCTGCCGCCATGGAGTCGGAGGAGGCGGACGAAGCAGCGACCGCCGCGGTGGCGGAACTGATCGGCGCCGGATTGCCTCGCCGCCACGCCGTCGAGCTCGTCGCGAAGCTGACAGGAGTAGCCCGAAACAAGCTCTACGGCCGCTCACTGTAGCCAGAATTGACAACGCTCTAGCATCCAGCTACGCTGCCTCCGTTTGCAGAACTGACAACAAATAGGGGGCTCTAGATGCGACGCTCGCTTGTGCTCACGCTCGCGGCTGCATTGGCGGCGATGATCCTGGCCGCTCCGGCGGCGAGCTGGACTTGGCCGCTCGACGGTCAGGTGCTCCGCGCCTTTTCTTTGGGCGACGATCCCTATGCCGGCGGACAGCACCGCGGCGTCGATATCGCCGGTGACTCCGGTTCGAGCGTGCGTGCGCCCGTGGCCGGCACGGTCTCTTTCGCCGGCACGGTGCCCGGAAGCGGGCGCGCCGTCACGATCCGCAGCGAAGACGGCTATGCGGTCACGCTTGTCGGATTGGGCTCGATCGGCGTTACCAAGAACGCTCTCGTAAGCGAGGGGGACGCTGTCGGCACCGTTGCGGCTGCGCCGGACGACGGTACTCCGGCGAACGTCCACCTCGGAATCAGGGTCGCTTCCGATTCGAACGGCTACATCGATCCGCTCACGCTCTTGCCGGTTCGAGCTGAGCAGCCGGCCGTAAGCGATCAAGCCGGCGAAGAGGCGGTGCCTGTCGCCGAGGAGCAGGGCGTGCCGGCAACGAGCGAGGAAGCTCAGAGCCCGAGCGAGCCGTCGGCGGAGGCGGCCGCGGTCAGTGCGACTACCGAGATCGCATCCTCGGCGCCGTCGTCCGCTGATCAACCAAGCGGCGTGGAGGAAGCTCGAGTTTCGTCGGGCGGTCGGCAGCAAGAAGGCTTGTCTGTCGCGAAGCCGCAGGCGACGCCGAGAGCGGTGGTTTCGACCGCGGTAGGTGATCGCTCGCAAGGCGCGCCGGCTCAGCTTTCTCTCGCGCCAGCCCACGAATCACGCCCGTCCGATAACGGCGCGGCGTCGATCCGGAAGTCTCACGCCGCGCAGAGCAGCTCAGGCGCGACGAGCGCAGCTGCCGCGGTCGGCTCGGCTCAGTTAAAACATCGCCAGGACGTAAGTGCGAGTAGTTATTCCTCGGAGCATCGCCAGGACGTAGGTGCGAGTAGGTATTCCTCGGCCTCCTCCGGCATTAGCTCGCGGGCCGTGGCGCACTCCAGCTCTCACGATTTACGCTGGATCCTTCTGCCGGCTCTGCTCGTGCTGCTGCTCGGAGCGACGGGTGGATCGGTTCTAGTTGCCGCTCGCGTCCACGGCTCGCGCCGGCCGCCTCGTATGATGTTGAGTTCCGAGGGAGGTACGGCAGGCGATGAACGAGATGGAGAAAGCGAAGAAGATCCTGGTCGCAGTGGCCTGGCCCTATGCCAGCGGCCCGCGCCATATTGGGCACGTCGCCGGGTTCGGCGTCCCGTCCGACATCTTCGCCCGCTATCACCGGCTCAAGGGCAACGACGTGCTGATGGTGAGCGGAACCGACGAGCACGGAACGCCGGTCATGGTCGCGGCCGAGAAAGAAGGGCTCTCATCTCGTGAGCTCGCAGATCGCTACAACGAGGTCATCCGCGACGACCTCAGGCGCCTCGGTCTCTCCTACGACATCTTCACCCGCACGACGACCCAGAACCACTATCGAGTCGTACGCGACGTCTTCCGCACGCTGTACGAGAAGGGCTACATCGTCGAGCACACGGCGATGGGCGCCTTCTCCTCCAGCAGCGGGCATACGCTGCCCGATCGCTATATCGAGGGCACCTGCCCGCACTGTGGCTACAAGGAGGCACGCGGCGATCAGTGCGACAACTGCGGGCGCCAGCTCGATCCGATCGACCTCGTGGGTCCGCGCTCGCGCATCGACGGCACCGCGCCGGTGTTCAAGGAGACGAGCCATCTCTTTCTTGACCTGCCGGCCTTTGCCGACGCGCTGCGCGAATGGATCGATCGCCAGGCGGACTGGCGCACGAATGTCCGTCGCTTCTCGCTCAATCTGCTCGACGAGCTGATCCCGCGCGCGATCACGCGCGACCTCGACTGGGGAGTGCCGATCCCGGTCGAGGGCTACGACGGAGAGGAGTCCGGCAAGCGCATCTACGTCTGGTTCGACGCGGTCATCGGCTACCTCTCCGCGTCGGTGGAGTGGGCGGCGGCGCGGGGCACTCCGGACGCCTGGCGCGATTGGTGGCAGAACCCCGACTCGCGCCACTACTACTTCATGGGCAAGGACAACATCGTCTTTCACACCGCGATCTGGCCGAGCATGCTGCTCGGTTACGGAGCGGGGGGCGAGATCGGTGCCGGCAAGGGCAAGCTGGAGATGCCCTACGACGTCGTCGCGAGCGAGTTTCTGACCATGGAGGGGCGCAAGTTCTCCTCCAGCCGGGGCGTGGTCATCTACGTCAAGGACTTTCTGGAGCGCTACGACGCCGACGCGCTGCGCTACTTCCTCACCGTCGCCGGCCCGGAGAGCCAGGACACCGACTTCACCTGGTCGGAGTTCGTGCGCCGAAACAACGACGAGCTGGTCGCCACCTGGGGCAACCTCGTCAACCGCACGCTCAAGAACGTTCATCGCCACTTCGGCGAGGTGCCCACTCCCGGACCTCTGAGCAAGGCCGACGAGCAGGTTCTGGCGGCGATCGAGGCCGGGCTCGACTCGGTGGGCGCCGAGATTGAAGCGGCACGCTTCAAGGCCGCACTGATCGAGGCCATGCGCCTGGCCGGGCTCGCCAATCAGTACGTCAGCGAGCAGGCGCCCTGGAAGCTGATCGAGTCGGATCGCGAGCGGGCCGGGACGATCCTCTATGTGGCCTTGCGCTGCGTCGACAACCTGAAGCTGCTCTTATCGCCGTTTCTGCCCTTCTCCTCACAGGTTCTGCACGAGCTGCTCGGCTACAGCGACGATATTTCGGGCAAGCTCGAGTTCGTCGAGCACGCCGAGGAGGGCGACTCACACCTGGTTCTGACTGGGAATTACGAGGCGCTGCGCGGGCGCTGGCAGGTGAGCGAGCTGCCCGTCGGGCAGAAGCTGTTAGAGCCGAAACCGCTCTTCCGCAAGCTCGATCCCGAGGCCGTGGTAGCCGAGGAGCTGAAGCGGATGGAAGAAGTGGCCGGAGACGGAGCCGGCGCTTGATCGACGCGCACGCGCATCTCGACGCGTGCGAGCCTGCTGCCGAGGAGCTGACCCAGCGGGCGCGTGCCGCCGGGGTCGAGACGATCCTTAGTGTCGGCACGGACATCGATTCCTGTCGCGAGACACTCGCCATTGCCGGGCGCTGCGGGGAGGTTTTCGCCATCCTCGGCGTCCATCCACATGAGGCGGGCGGCGCCGATGCCGGGCGCCTCGACGAGCTCGAGGCGCTTCTCGCCTCGCCGCGGGCGGTCGCGCTCGGAGAGATAGGCCTCGACTACTTTCGCGATCGCGCTCCCCGCCCGGCCCAGCGCGAGCTCTTCAGCGCCCAGCTCGAGCTCGCCGCGCGGCTGGGCAAGCCGGTCGTGATTCACACGCGCGAGGCCGACGAGGACCTGCCGGCGGCGCTCGAGGGTTTCACGGGAACGATCGTCTTGCACTGCTTCTCTTCGCCGGCGCTTCTTCCCTGGGCGCTCGAGCGCGACTGCTTCATCTCCTTCGCCGGCAACGTCACCTACCCGAGCGCCGGTGAACTGCGCGACGCGGCGCGCCTCGTTCCGCCCGAGCGTCTGCTCGTCGAGACCGATTGCCCCTACCTCGCGCCCCAGCCCAAGCGCGGCCAGTCGAACGAGCCCGCCTTTATCGTTCACACGCTCGCGCTTCTGGCCGAGACGCTCTCCGTGCCACTCGCCGAGCTGGCCGAGCTTACGGCTGCCAACACCCGCGCCGCCTTCTCTCTGCCATGACAGAGCCTCGCTTCGCCGCCAAGAAGAGGCTCGGCCAGCATTTTCTGGTTGATGAGAACCAGCTCGGAGTAATCGGGCGTCTCGCCGAGCTGAGCCCTAACGATTGCGTGCTCGAGATCGGTCCCGGGCAGGGCATTCTCACCGCGTACCTGGCCAGGCGCGTGGCCCACGTAGACGCCGTCGAGCTCGATCGCGAGCTGGAGCCGCGGTTGCGCGAGCGGCTTACAGGCTGCGAGAACGTCTCGCTCCACTTCGGCGACGCGCTGGCGCTGGATCTGGCCGGGCTCGCTCCGGCGGCGGCGAAGCTGGTGGCGAATCTGCCCTACAACATCGGCACCCCGCTCATTGTCGAGTCGCTCGATGGGCTGCCGCAGATCGAGCTGTGGTGCGTGATGCTGCAGCGCGAGCTGGCCGACAGACTGTTCGCCTCGCCGAGCAGCAAGGCCTACGGAGCGGTTTCGGTGCTCGTGCAGCTAGCGACCGAGAAGAAGGGCTTCCATCCCGTCTCGCGCGAGGCATTCCGGCCGCGGCCGCGGGTCGAGTCGGCGCTCGTTGCCTTCGAGCGCAAGCCGCTGCCCGAGGACTTTGGCCGGATCAAGAGGCTCGTCGTCGCGGCCTTCGCCCACCGCCGAAAAACACTCGCCAACTCGCTTGCCATCTCCGGCCTCGTCTCGAGGGAAGAGGCCGAGAAGATGCTAGCCAGGATCGGGCGCGATTCACAGGTTCGAGCCGAGGCGCTAGCACCGGCCGAGTTCGCGGCTCTCGTCGAGGTACTGCCGTGAGCGTTGCGCTCGCTACGGCCAAGCTCAATCTGGCGCTGGTCGTCGGCCCGCTGCAAAAAAACGGCAAGCACGAGCTGGCGACCGTTTACCAGCGCATCGCGATCGCCGACCGGATCGAGTTCGAGCCGGCGCCGGCGCTCGAGATAGAGGGCTTCGCGGCCGACACAATCGTTCGCTCGGCTCTCGAGGCCCTGGCGAAGTGGGCTCGCGTGGAACCTCGCTGGCGGGTGTCGATCGAGAAGAAGGTGCCTGTCGCGGCCGGTCTCGGTGGCGGTTCGAGCGATGCGGCGAGCGCGCTTCGTCTCGCCAACGCCACGCTGGGTAATCCGCTCTCTTCTGGCGAGTTGATCGAGCTTGCCCGTCCGCTCGGCGCCGACATCCCCTTCTTCCTCCTTGAGGGCCCTCAGCTCGGCGCGGGCGACGGTAGCGAGCTTCGCCCGCTCGCGCTGCCGCAGGACTACAGCGTTCTTATCGTTCTGCCGGCCGGAGTCGTCAAGTCCTCAACCGCTGAGGTCTACCGCGCTTTCGACGAGCGCCGCGGCGAGCGCGGCTTCGCCGAGCGCAGGGCTAATCTGCTCGCTGCCGTCGAATCGCTGCAGCGGCCTTCCGATCTCTCTCTCCTGCCGCTGAACGACCTGGCCGACTCGCCTCTGAGCGCACAGCTCCTCGATCTCGGCGCCTTTCGCGCCGATGTGAGCGGCGCCGGCCCGGCCGTTTACGCCCTTTTTCCGCTACGGGAGAAAGCCGAGCAGGCCGCCGGAGTGATGGCAGCTTTGGGCGAGGTCTGGCTCACTGAGCCGGCCTGGTAGCTTTGCGAGATGCTGCAAGGGCGCTACCCAACAATCGATCACGGAAGCTCGCAAAGCGAGCGTTTTCTGTACTCGAATCGCTACAAGCTGATCCTCAGCCTGGTTGTCGTCGAGGCGCTTCTCGTTGCCTTTGGCGCGCTCAGCTTCTGGCTCGCGATCGTGGTCGCGGGCTGTCTGCTCGTGCTCTACCTGCTCTTTCGCCGCGAGCTGTCGGGATCGCCGCGGGAGCTGGCCTGGATAGTGGCCGCTTCGCAGGCGCTCGGGGTGCTGGTGTTCGTGCTCGTGCCGGTGGCCTTGGCGCTGGCCTTTGTCGCCATCGTCGTGCTGGCGATCGTGGTTCTGGTTTCTCTGCTGCTGGGACGACGCTGAAGCGCTGAGCGCGCGCTCGCTCAGGCTCGCAGGAGGGTGCCGCCACAGCGCTCGCGGTACTCTTCGGATGGAACAGCGTTGGGGCGTGGCCAAGTGGTAAGGCAACGGGTTTTGGTCCCGTGATCCCAGGTTCGAATCCTGGCGCCCCAGTCGAAAAACCGGGAATGCGTGAACTGCGGCGTGTCCTGTCGCTCGCGGCGACTGGCGCCGCGAAACTGGGCGACCTCCACAAGTCGCGCGAGGGGTAGCCCGTAGCGCGAGCTATTCCCCTTTCCTGTTCTGCCGTAAGGAGCACGGATGGAAGCTTCCTCATCGAAACGGGACTCCGGTGGCTTCGAGAGCGTTGACACGGATTTCCTGATCCGGGCGCTCGACGGTGTCTGGGACGGCGTCTACTTCGTCGACAGCGAGCGCACGATCACGTACTGGAACAGCGGCTCCGAGAAGATCAGCGGTTTCACGTCCGAGGAGGTGGTCGGGCGAGCCTGCTTCGACGACATCCTTCGTCACGTCGACG
>DATCCQ010000118.1:0-14427 GCA_036511185.1 Gaiellaceae bacterium | reverse complement strand
AAAGGCGAGATGAACGAGGGCGAGAACATTCTCGAGGTCGCCAAGCGGGAGTTCGAAGAAGAGCTCGGCTCGCTGCCGCCCGCGGAGCCCTATCTCGAGCTCGGGGAGGTCAGACAGGCGAGTGGAAAGAAGGTCGTCGTCTTCGCCGTCCAGGGCGACCTCGACGCGGAGAGCATTCGCAGCAACAGTTTCGAGATGGAATGGCCGCGAGGCTCGGGGCGGATTCAGGAGTTTCCCGAGATCGACCGGGCCGCCTGGTTTTCGCCGGCGGAGGCGCGCCAGAAGCTCATTCCTGCGCAGCTGCCGTTCCTGGATCGGCTGGCAAGTACCGTCGGTTTTCCCTAACAGACGACGATCTCGCGCTAGGCGCCCGGCCCGGGCCTGACCAGCCCGGCCTCATAGGCGAGCACCACGGCCTGCACGCGATCGCGCAGCTGGAGCTTGCGCAGCACGCTCGAAACGTGTGTCTTGACCGTCGTCTCGCTAACAACCAGCTTCCGCGCGATCTCGGCGTTCGAGAGCCCGCCCGCGACCAGACGCAGGATCTCGAGCTCACGCGGAGTCAGCGAATCGAGCCCGGGCGGCGGTTTGCTTTCAGCTGCATCGAGCGAAGCCGCGAAGCGGTCGAGCAGGCGGCGCGTGATCGAAGGAGCGAGCAGCGCTTCGCCCGAGGCAACGACTCGGATCGCCTCCACGAGCTGCGCCGGTTGAACGTCCTTGAGCAGAAAGCCGCTGGCGCCGGCCCGCAGCGCCTCGAAGACATACTGGTCGAGATCGAAGGTGGTGAGGATGATCACTCGCGCTTCCGAGCCCGCCTCGAGCAGACGCCGCGTCGCCTCTACCCCATCCAGCACCGGCATGCGCACGTCCATCAGCACGACATCGGGCTCCAGCTCCCGCGCCAGCTCGATCGCCCGGGCGCCGTTCTCGGCCTCACCGACCACCTCGAGATCGTCGCGCGCCTCCAGGATCATGCGAAAGCCACTGCGGACGAGCGCCTGGTCATCGGCGATCAGCACGCGGATGCTCACGCTCACCAACCGCACCCTTTCGCTGAGCCGTCAGTTGAAGAGAGTTCAAGCGGGAAACGGGCCTTGACCGCAAAGCCGCCACTTCTCCCGGGACCGGCTTCGAGCACGCCGCCGAGCAGCGCCACGCGCTCCTGCATGCCGATCAGGCCGTGGCCGTTCGTGGACTCCTCGCCCGGCCCGGCACCGTCGTCTGTGACCTCGATCGTCAGCTCGTGCGCGCGACGGGCGACGTGTACGCGAGCCTGCGTCGCCTGCGCGTGCTTGAGCGTGTTCGTCAATGCCTCCTGCACAATCCGGTAGGCGGAGAGATCGACGCCGCTGGGAAGCCCTCCCAGCTCTCCGTCCAGCTCCAACTTGACATCCAAGCCGGTGGCCTTGACCTGCTCGATCAGCTCGTCGAGCGCGGCCAGCCCGGGCTGCGGCTCTAAGTGACCACGCTCACGTGTGCGCACGATTCCGAGCAGGCGCCTCAGCTCGGTCAGCGCCGAGCGCCCGCTCTCCTCGATCGAGCGCAGGGCCTCCCGCGCCCGCTCGGGTTGGCGCTCGAAGACGTCGTTCGCCGCCGCCGCCTGCACAACCATGACGCTGACCGAGTGGGCGATCACGTCGTGTAGCTCACGCGCGATCCGTTCTTGCTCCTCGGCGGCCGCGCGGCGGATGTTCTCCTCGCGCTCGCGCTCCAGTCGCTCGGCTCGCTCCTCCAACTCGCGGTAGTAGGCCCGCTTGGTGCGCACGTTGTCGCCAAGGATCCAGGAAGCCGAGGCGAAGACGATCAGGTGCATGACGGACTCCCTGGCGTCGAGGCCCTCTCGAGCGAGAAGCAACACAACAAGCGTCAGCAGCGTCACGGCTCCCGCCCTCAGCGCGACGCGCCGCTCGGTGTGCGAGGCGACCGTGTAGAGGGCGAGCCCGAGCGCAACCGGAGGCAGCACGCCGACCACGAATTGCGTGGCGATCGAGGCCGGGAGCACTACCGCCAGCACCGGTAGCGGGTAACGACGGCGCACGAGCAGCGGAAGCGTCTGCAGCAGAACCGGCGCGGCCGCGAGAGCGATCGAATGATGTCGAGTCGCCCAAACGAAGGTGGGCGGCAGCAGAAGAACGACCAGAGCGATATCGATCAGGTTGGCCTTCCGCTGTTGAAAACGCTGCCGGATCATGAGCGAAACCGTACTCCCGCGCGCCACGAGGCGTTAGGCGTCGCGCGTCCGCTCACGCCAGAGCCCGAGCCCAGCGAAGATCGCGACATAGAGAGCGAGCACGATCACCGCGGTCAGGTGAGACGGGAAGATCAGGTTCCCCGAATCTGTCGGCGGAAGCGGTGACAGTCCCTCCATGGCGACGCTCAGCAGCGCATCGCGCGATTTACCCAGCGCGCCGATGGTGTGCAGGATCCCCTGCACCGGGATCAAGTAGGCGATCAGGACGCCGATCGTGGCTCCGCGGGAGCCGATCAGCGAGCCGAGCCCGAGCGCCAGCACGTAGACGACGGCCGCGCTGAGCAGCACCCACAGCCCCGCCTTGACGAAGAGCGCGCTGCTCGGCGCCGGCTGCCCGCCCGCGAGCGCCACGCAGAGCACGGCCGCAAGCGCGTAGGCGGAGGCCATGAAGGGCAGCACCAATGCCAGCCCACCCGGGATGCGGGCGAGAAAGAGACGGGTGCGCGAACGGCCGCTGGAGACGAGATCTCTGTAAACCCGCGAGCTCAGGTCCTGCGTACCAGCGGCGGCGCCGACCAGCCCGACGGCGATCATCCCGCCAATCTGGCCCAACAGTGTCAGCGCAATCTGGAATTTGTCCGTACCGCCGGCGGGGCCGTACTTGGTCGAGTTGTAGAGGTGAAACAGCTCCAGCGCCGTGTACACAATGATGATCGCGCCGACTGTGAGCAGCGCGAGCGGAATCCAGACGCCGCGGCTCTTGCGCAGCTTGAGTAGCTCGGCGCGCTCCAGCCGGAAGGGCAGGCGAAGGGAAAGTGGAACCTGAGTTGTGCTCTCCAAGCTATTCATGAGTCCTCTCTCTGATGGAGTCCAGTTTTCGAGAAACGGTGTTTATCGCCGTGGAGGGTCAGGCGTCGCGCGTCTGCGTTCGCCAGAGGCCAAGCCCGCCGAAGATCCCGACCCAGAGCACGAGCACGATCAGCGAGGTCGAAAGCGACATCGAGATCACGTCGTGCGGGTCGGGCGGTGGAACCGGTGAGAGCCGCTCGACCGCAACGCTCAAGAGGCCGTCGCGGGCCCTGCCGAGCACGCTGATGTTGCGGATGATCCCCTGTACCGGAAGCAGGTAGGCGATCAGGATGCTGATCGTGGCCGCCCGCGTTCCCACTAGCGAGCCGAGCCCGAGCGACACCACGTAGACGATTCCCGCGCTCAGCAGCACCCAGAGGCCGGTCTTGATGAAGAGCGTCACGCTGGGCGTCGCCAAACCGCCGGCGAGGACGACCGTGAGAACGGCCGCTATCGCGTAGGCGACGGCCACAAGCGGCAGAAGCAGCGCCAGTCCACCGGGAATGCGAGCCAGGAAAAGGCGCGTGCGTGAGCGCCCGCTGGAGACCAGATCTCTAAAGACGCCCGAGCTCAGGTCCTGCGTACCGGCCGCCGCACCGACCAGCGCGGCGGCGATCATGCCGGCGAGCTGTCCCATGAGGAACATCGCGCGCTCGAAATTGAGCGTTCCGCCCGCGGGCCCGTACTTGCTCGAGTTGTAGACATGAAATAGCTCGATGGCTGTGTACATGACGACCATCGCCCCGATGGTCAGCAGCGCGGTCGGAATCCAGACGCCGCGGCTCTTGCGCAGCTTGAGCAGCTCGGCGCGCTCCAGCCGGAAAGGTATGCGCAACGATCGCGGCAGCTGAACGGTACTTTCGGGAGTGGTCATGAATCACCGCCCAGGCGACGCGTGATCTCCAGGAAGCGGTGCTCGAGCGATACGTGTGAGGGCTCGAGGCGGTAAACGGCGACGCCGGCGCCGACGAGCTGCTTGTTGAGCTCGGCGGCGACTTTCTCCAGCGACGCTTCCGGGCGAAGCAGCACGCGCAGGCCGCTGGCGATCTCCTCGACGTCGCGCAGCGAGCCGTTGGCGTTAATGGCGCCGAGCGCCTTGTGCGGATCGTCGCAGACGATCGTGATCGCACCGTCGTCGCCGGCCGAGAGCTCGCTCAAGGATCCCTGAGCGACGATCTTGCCGCGGTCGACGATCGCCACGTGGTCACAGATCTTCTCGACCTCGTCGAGCAGGTGCGAGGAGAGGACGAGCGTCCGCCCCTCGGCAATCCAGGCGCGAACGAGACCGCGGAACTCCTGGATGCCGCCCGGGTCGAGCCCGTTAGTGGGCTCGTCCAGCATCAGGACTTCGGGATCCGAGAGCAGGCAGCGCGCGATACCAAGCCGCTGGCGCATGCCCTGTGAGTAGGTAGAGACGTGATCGTCGGCGCGATCGGCCAGCCCAACTTGCTCGAGAACCTTGTCGATGCGCATGTGCGCCTCGGGCTCACGAGCGGCCGCCGCGATCCAAAGGTTCTCACGCCCGCTCAGGTGCTTGTGAAAGCCGGGCTCCTCGACGATCGCCCCGACTCGTGCCAGCGCCAGCGAGCGCTCCTTGGGCATCGGCCGACCGAGCACCCGCATTGTCCCGGCACTTGGCCGGGTCAGCCCGAGCAACATCCGAATCAACGTCGTCTTGCCGGCGCCGTTAGGGCCCAGGTAACCAAAGGCCGAACCGCGCGGAACGCGCAGATCGACGCCGTCCACGGCCACCTGATCGCCGAAGCTCTTCTTGAGACCTTCGGTCTCGATAACGAACTCGCTTTGCGTTGCCATGTTCCTCCTTGCTCGCTCGAAGCTCAACTTACCCGCAGGAGCGCTTCTGAACCTCGGGCGGCAGACGGATTTGCGCCTCCTCCTTGAGGAGGATCTTCACTCGCTTGATCGCCCGCCGGTCGTCTAAAGATCAAGCCGTGCGAAAACGGCGAGCACGGCGAAGGTTGCCAGCGCGAGATAAGCAAGCGACCAGGGCCAGAGCTGGCCGGGGCCAGCCTGAGGGCCGCCGAAGGGGCCCAGCGAGATCACCGTCTTCGTCATCCCCGAGGTCTCGGCTGTCAGCGCGAAGAGGGCGCGCTGGTAGAGCGCTTCGAAGGGCGCTACCCAGGAGCTGGCCTCGGCTATTCGCTCCAGTGAGTGGATCTTAAGGGCGGCGCCGATCTGGCCCAGCAGGCCGGCGACCATGCCGACGCCGAGCAGCATGAAGACCGTGATCCCATTGGCGGTCGGGGTTAGGAAGACAGAGCCGAGCAGCGAGACGGCGGCGATGATCGCTACCGCCAGCATCAAGGCGAGCAACGGCTCGATTTGACGATCGGGCGTCCAATGCAGTGTGTGCCGCGTGATCGCAAGGCAGGTCGCGTAGACGATCGCTACATAGGGAGCGCAAACCAAGACGGCCGCCAGCAGACGTCCGATTACCAACGACGAGCGCCCGACCGGACGGGCGATGAGCGGCTGCAGGAGCCCTCGTTCCGCTTCTCCCCTGATCGCCCCCAGGGTGAGGAAGATCGCAAGCACGCAACCCAGGAAATAGGTGGCAAAGAGCGCCAGCCCGAAGATCGTGGCGCCTCGCACCACGTTCGCGTCCACGACGCCGTTTCCCGCGAAGCCGCTCGTCTTGGAGAAGACGAACCGCGCTCCTAGCCAGTAGAGAGCGATGAAGGCGGCCGTAAGGACGAGCACCGCCAGGAAAACGCGCCGGCGCAGGGTCTCGCGGAAGGCGTAGAAGGCAATCAGCGCGGCGTTCACGCCCGGTCTCCCCCCGTCAGCTCGAGGAAGGTCTCCTCGAGCGTGGAGCGGATAAGACGTACCGAGTACACCTCTTCGCCCGCGGCCACCAGCTCGCGTACTACCTGGGGTACCTGCTCGCGCCCGACCTCCTTGATCAGACGCACTCCCGCGCCCGTCTCAACCTCCAGCCCGCGCGCCTGGGTCAGCTCGTCCATCGCCCCCGAAGCAACCAGCTTCCCGCGCGCGAGGATGGCAACCCGGTCGCAGACAAGCTCGACCTCGCTCAGCAGGTGCGAGTTAAGCAGCACCGCAATCTCGCGCTCGCGCAGCCGCTCCAGCAGCTCGCGCACCGTGCGCCGCCCGGCCGGATCGAGCGCGCTCGTAGGCTCGTCTAAGAGCAGCAAGCGCGGCTCGCCAACAAGCGCCTGCGCTACTCCCAGGCGCTGTTGCATCCCCTTCGACATGGCCGAAACACGCACCCGGCGAGCATCCGCGAGCCCCACGAGCCCGAGCAGGTCGAGCCGTTCGCCGGCTCCACCGCGCGAGCTAGCCAGTCGTTGGTGCAGCACCAACACCTCCTCCGCGCTGAGCCAATCGGGAAAGCGAAAGAGCTCGGCCAGGTAGCCGATCGCCGCCCGCGCCCGGCGCGAGCCCGAGCGGGCGCCGCAGACTCTCGCCTCACCGCCGCTCGCGCGGACTATGCCGCAGGCGATCTTGGTCAGCGTCGACTTACCGGCGCCGTTCGGCCCCAGCAGGCCAACCAGCTCGCCCGGCTCGATCTCGAGATCGACTCCGGCAAGCGCAGTCGTTCGTCCGAAGCGCTTGACGAGCGCCCGGGTGGTTAACGCCGGCGGCACAGCGCAAGCTTAACCGCGACCGAAGAACGGATCCGCGAGTGACAGGCCGGGCGAGCTCTGAAGCCGGTTCCAGACGTAGAAGAGAACGAGCGCGCCGCCGAACAAGGCGACGTTCTTGGGTAAGTTAATCTGCTGGAGCTACCTGAATTCGCTCCCGCGTGCAACGGAAAAGTGTCCGCCATCGTCCGTTGAGTAGTGCAATCTAGTACCTGTCGAGCTAAAAAAGTCGCAGCCCGCACGGTTATGCAAACAGAAGTACTGGAACTAGTCCGACGAACGCGTTAGTTTCTGCACCAACACACTGCGGTCGCTAGGCCGCGAGGGACCGAAAGGAAACGAATGGATCTCGAGAAAATCTCGATGGGGCGCAGGGTCGTGCTCGGGTCTGGCCTGCTGCTCTTCATCATCTCTCTCTTCGCCTGGAACAGCGCCTGCGTGAGCGGTTTCGGAGCGAAGATCTGCGCGGATGCTGGCGCCTGGGCCACAGGCAGAGGCAAGATGATGGGCATCTTCCTCATCTTGCTGCTGATTTGGGAGGTCATCCTCCTTCTTCAGGTCATTTCACCCGGCACGTTGAAGCTCCCGGATCTGCCCGTGAAGCCGATCCTGATTTCACTGGCACTCGGAGCCATCACTATCCTCTTCGGCGTGCTCCGCGTCTTCCAGGGTCCAAGCAAGGCATGGGCCGCCTGGGTCGGGCTGTTGCTCTTAATCGCTCTGGCCGCAGGACTCTTCCTCCGCTTCCAGGAGGAAGGCGGCGCGGGCGCAGTCAAGTAGTAACCGCCGCTATTTCGGTATGCATCGGAGCGGGCCCACGGGCCCGCTCCTCTTTTCTGAGGATCGATCGGGCGCTGCATTCCCGACTCGACACGTTCTAAGGCCGCCGCAGACGCTGGTTATGTCCGCGCATGCCAAAGCAGAGCCCTCGGTGGGAGGGCTATTGCGCGCCCGACGCTAGGGCTCAGTCGCCCCAGTCGAAATCGCGCGAGTGGGCCCAGACGCTCTCGGTGAGCTCTGGAATGCCCTCGCCAGTCTCCTCGCCTGGCCAGGCGAGCTCGACCGTCTCCACCGGCGCAGGCACGCCGTCCATCGTTTCTTCCAACCGCGCCTGTTCTTCTGTTTTGAACAACGGGTGATTTTCGAACGGGTCCTCGGACGCGTAGCGCTCGAGAGGCATCGAGTTATCCAGAGGCGAGTTCTTTCGCTTCAGCTCCAGATGCTCCTCAATTGCCTTAGCGAGAAGAGAGGGTGTTTCAACCGTCATAGGATCGGTCCTCCTGCTCGGGGTCAAGGCCTACTGCAGCGGTCGATTGTACCGTACGTACGACTACCGAGAGTAGGGAAGTAGTCGGACACAACCAGGCCAAACTCGAGCAGAATTGTTTACCTCTTGGTAACGTTTGCAAGGGCTCTCGGAGTGCCGCTTCGAGAGCTACGCAGCTACCGATCGGCGCGCTCGACGCGGTTGCGGCCGGTCCGTTTGGCGCGGTAGAGAGCCTCGTCGGCGGCGGCGAGCAGGCGCTCGCGACTACCGGTGCTCGCGAAGCCGGCGACGCCGAAGCTGGCCGTGATGGAGACCGTCGCGCCGTCTTCGATCGGGACGCGACGATCGGCCAGCGTCTGCCTGATTCTCTCGCAGAGTCGAGCACCACCCGCGATGTCTGTACCGGGCAGAATGAGGGCGAACTCTTCCCCACCCCAGCGACCGGCGGTATCGATCTCGCGTAACGATTGGTTCAGGACAAGTGCGAGCTCCTTCAGCACCGAATCGCCGGCGGCGTGCCCGTATTGGTCGTTCACTTCCTTGAAGTGATCGATGTCGAGAATCGCGAGAGTCAGATCGCTGTTCAGGCGCGAAGCACGGACGATTTCTTCGTCCAGAGCCGACTCGCTGCGGCGGCGATTGGCCAGCCCAGTCAATCCGTCGACCAGGGCCTGCCGCTCGACGATCCGGTGCAGGCGCGCATTGTCGAGCGCCGCTGCTGCGTGCCCGCAGAGCATCGCTACCAGCTCCAGTTCCTCCTCACCGAACCGGTCACCGCTCAAGACCAGCGTGCCGAGATCTTCACGCCCGGCCCGTAACGACCACTCGCTCTGTTCCTTTCCCTTCTCGGGCTCGCCGACGACGAAGCGCTCGCCGTTCGGGCCGGTGATGATCCCACCGGTCGCACGCGTCGCCTCGACCGCCGACTCCACCACCACACGCAGCAGCTGAACGGCGTCGTGCGAGACGCCGAGCCCTTCGCTGAAGCGCAGCGTAGCCTCCCTGAGTCGCACCCTTTCCCGCTCCAGCTCTAGCAATCGCGCCTCTAGCTGATCGGCCATATCGTTGAAGGCAAGCGCGAGACTGGCGAACTCGTCGTGTCCGCGCACCGGCACGCGCTTGCGCAGGTGCCCACGTGCAATCGCCCGCGCCGCTCGAGCCAGCTCGCCCACGCTGCGCACTATCACCTTGCCCTCGAAGAAGGCGATCGTGCCCATCAGAAGGAGGAACGCGAGCAGCGCGAGAAGGACGCGCAACTCGAGGCGGAAGACCGTGTTGGTGACGCGCGCCTGCGGTGTGACGAGGGCGAATCCAACCGATCCACGAGCACTGACGGGATTAGAGACCAGCACGCGATAGTCCTTACCGGCGAGCCGCACCTTGCCAAGCTGGTCCTGTTTCAGTTTCGCTCGCGCTCCGGCACCCGACTTCGGTTCGAACACGCGGCTGCCACGCGCAAGCATCAGCTCCTCACTGGAGGAGACTCCGGCCAGCGTCGCAAGACGGCGAAGGTTGGACGGATTGAGCGGAACCGAAACGATCAACTCACCGGCCGGCTTCTTCGATCCAACGAACTGAATTCGGCGCTCGCCCGCGTATGCATAGGCCTTGCCAAGCCGCAGGCTGCCGCTCTCGACGCGCAGCCCGGGCAAATCCGCAACGTAGGCAGATAGGATGGTGCGATCGCGCCGCACGACGGCGCGCTGGAAGGCAGAAGAGCGCGCCAAACGCTCGGCGCTCTTCCGCGCCCTGACTAACTCGTTCTCGTAGGTCGCAAGAGTTGCCCTCAGGCTGGCTTGAAGCCCTGCGTCGACCCGATTTTGCTCGCTTCGCTCGATGATAGCCGTGAACCCGAGGAAGCCTGCGAAGAGCGGAGCCACGGCGAGAAACACGAAGTAGAGAACAAGGCGGCGCGCGAGGCTATTCACGACCGTTGACCTCCCTCTAACGGGCTATAGTCCCTAGAACGTTCGCGGGGGAGAATGAGTACTATGGGGCCGGTTGGGGGGAGCCGATTGATGTTCTTCGCGCGCGCAGGTTTAGTGATGCTGGCTACGCTCGTCCTCGCGATCTGGGCCGTAGCCGCGCCGCGCGTTGTCTCTCCCAGCCCGGAGCAACCTTCAGCCTCCGCCAGCGCGTCGGTCCCGAAGCCGCTCAGAGTCCCAATTCGGTCGTTCAGAAGTGCAGAACCGTCCATCGCTAATGCATCCGATCTGACGAAGAATGACCTAGGTTCATATTCATCGGGCGCTGAGAGCGCTGAGACGAGGGTTTTTCAACAGGCAACAACTAACAGCGTCATCTATTCGATCGTCGACTCCACAGCACCGGCGGCCCTGAAGCAAGCGCGGCGCGTCGCGAGCGGCAGCTCGAAAACCACCACAAACTCGACTCCCGCCGCCACTCCCACAACGACGACGACTGCCACGACGCCTGTCGTTACGCCTGTCGTTACGCCGGTCACTGCACCTGTCGCTACGCCTGTCGTTACGCCGGTCACTGCGCCTGTCGCTACGCCGGTCGCGACACCCGTCACTAAACCAGTCACGCCTATCAGCACCCCGATAACGACAGCGCCTACCAAGACGACGCCGACCAAGACAGCGCCGACCAAGACAAAACCGACCTGGACAGAACCGGCTCCGCCAGTCCCGCCGCCGACCAAGACAACGCCAACTGACCCGTATCTCCATGGGCCTACCGTCAAGGCGCCAACGGGCCCAAACGCTTCGAGCTCCGGCGAATATGGGGCGCATAGTCACGGCGACGGGTGCCCCCATGATCATCGCTCGATGTAAGCCGTAGCCCGTGGCCTTTGTCGAGATAGCGACCTTCGGCCTTCTTCACTGACGCTCCGACCACGCGGGCCTGTTTCAGCGTCACAAAACGGGTAGAAAGAAAGAACTGAATCGGAAAGCGATCGATTGGAGACTCCATGACTCTCTTCCGTCCCTTCCTCCGTTTACTAATTCGCGTTAAGGGGCGGACATGGGTAGCGCTCACTGCGTTCCGCGCCTATCAGCGTCTACCGCGTTTCGCCCAACGCCGCGTGCGCAAACGGGCTATCCATGCCGCTATGACCGGCCTGGTCAGCAAGTCGAAGGAAAAGGGCAGTCGTTAGGCAGCGCTAGCCGCCGAAAATTCGCGCGGCGCCCGGACCGCTAGCTCGTGCGATCGGCGCTCGAGCTTCGCTCGCGCGAGCGTAGGTCGTAATAGAGAACGACCAGAAAAGCGGCATAGAGCGGAGCAACGAACAACTCCCCTAAGGCGACGCTGATGAGCGTGACGATCAGGATTACGTTCGCGCCGCCGAGGGAGAACACCGAGACGAGCACCGCAACGATAACGCCGGCGAAGAGAGCGAGGATCCCGCCCAGTAAGACCGTTCCCAGCGCGCGCCAGAAGCTCCCGCGAACGAGCCGCGCAGAGCGGCGCAACGAATCCGTGATGCCTTTTTCCTCCAGCACCATCGCCGGCAGCGAAACCGCCAAGGCTCCAAGCAGCCAGAGCGAGAGGAGCGCCAGGATCAGCAAGAGCAGGCCGAATTTGCCAACCGCGATGATGCCGGGGAGCACCAGTACTGAGACAGCCGGCACGGCTCCGATCAAGAGCAACACCGTTAGCAAGAGAACCGGGACCATTCGTCGAAGCACGAGCTCGATCGCTGTACGCGGGCTCGGGCTGGCGCCGTTATAGGCCTCGGCGACCACCTTGAAGCAAGCGGCTCCCGAAACGATGACGGCAATCGCGTAGACAACGGCTACGGGCACCAGTATCCCGATGGCCAGATGTTTCGAGCCCGAGCTATTGGCCAGCCAGACCACAACGGCAGCAAGGAGCACGCTGACGGGTAGGGTCAGCGGAGCCGTGATGCGCAGAAGGACGAGGATGTTACGGGCGGCGAGCCCGGCCCCGGCCTCGAGGATGTCGCTGATGGAGCGCTTGCGTTGTTCTGGTTTGTCCATGCTCGCGGACGATACCCCCTATTTCTAAAGAAGCGCATAAGCTCGCGACCGCTTACGATTAGCGACCGTGAGCGGCGACATCGACATCGGGCCTGACGGGCTCGGGCGCTGCTCCTGGGCAGCGTCCACAGCCGAGCTGCGCGAGTACCACGACAGTGAGTGGGGCCTACCGGTAACAGACGACAACGGCCTGTTCGAGCGAATCTGTCTGGAGGCTTTTCAGTGCGGTCTTTCCTGGCTCACCGTCCTGCGCAAGCGCGAGGCCTTTCAGCAGAGCTTCGCCGGCTTCGAGATCGCGGCCGTCGCGAAATTCGACGACGCCGACATCGCTCGTTTGCTGGCCGAGCCGGGAATCGTTCGCAATCGCGCCAAGATCGTCGCTTCGATCGAGAACGCGCGCCGCTCGCAAGAGGTGATTGCGGAGCTCGGCTCGTTGGCAGAGCTGATCTGGCCGTATACCCCGGAGGCGACCGCGGGCCCCGACTCCTACGCCGAGATAGCGACCGTTACACCCGAATCTCGGGCTCTCGCGCAGGAGCTGAAGCGCCGAGGCTTTCGCTTCCTCGGCCCAACCACCGTCTGCGCGCTGATGCAGGCTTGCGGTTTGATCAACGCTCACCTCGCCGGATGTCACGCGCGGGAACGGGTCGATGCCGCTCGGGAAGATGCTCTGAGCCGGCTCACGTGAGTCGCCGACTCCGCCTGCTTGTCATTCCGCAACGCCGAAGCTAGCGTTCTGCGCAAATGGTTTTCCGTTCGACCGCCTCAAGACAGTTCGCGCTATTTCGTTACGCGGGCCTGCGGCGCCTGTTCTGGGCAACACTGATCTCGAGCGCGGGCACCTGGCTGGCCTTCGTCGCGCTTGCGCTCGACGTCTATGACCGGACGCACTCCTCGGTTTGGGTCGGGGCGCTACTCGTCAGCGAGACACTGCCGATCGCGCTACTCGGCTTCCTCGCCGGGCCGCTACTCGACCGCCTGCCGCGACGCTCGCTGATGATCGGCGCCGATCTCTTCCGCACAGTCGTGTTTGTCGCCCTGGTATTCGCGCCGAGCGCTTGGGCCATCGTCGCTTTGGCCATGCTGGCCGGAATCGCTACCGGTCTGTTCACTCCAGCGGTTTATGCAGGGCTCCCGAATCTCGTCGAAGAGCACGACCTGGCCGGTGCCAACGGACTCTTCCAGACGGCCACCAGCGCGACGATGATCGTCGGGCCGCTCTGCGGCGGAGCCCTCGTCGCAGCCGTCGGGCCTCACCCGGCCTACCTCTTCAATGCAGCCAGTTTCGTTTTCTCAGCACTCCTGGTGGCCGGCATTCGGGCCTCCGGTCTGCAATCGCTTACCGCCGCGTCGCGCGGCTACCTGCACGATCTCCTCGACGGAGCCGCCGCCGTCTTTCGCTCGCGCCCGCTCCTGACCGTTTTCGTGGCCTGGAACGTGGCGATGATCGGGATCGCCGCGATGAACACCGCCGAGGTCGCGTTGGTCAAGCACAACTTCGGCGCCGGCGACTTCGGTTACGGCCTGTTCACGGCCGCCACAGGCCTCGGCGTATTCGTCGGCGCCTTCAACGCGCGGGCGATTCTCGAGAAGGTGGCCTTCGCGCCCGCTTATGCGCTTGGGTTCGGGTTGCTCGCAGCCGGTATGGGCCTGGTCGCTCTTCTCCCTCCTTTCACACTCGCGGTTGCGATTCTCGTAATCGCCGGGGCGGGCAACGGCTTGCTTCTGACGGCAAACGCGATGCTCGTGCAGCAGGGCGCGAGCGACGATCTGCGCGGTCGCTCCTTCATGCTGATCATGAGCGCAAACGCCCTCGTTCTCACCGTCGCCTCGCTCGGCGCCGGCGTGCTCGCCGATCACAGCGGTGCCCGCTTTGTCTGGGCGCTGGCCGCAGCTGCAACGGTGCTCGCGGGCCTGATCGGTTGGCTGCTCAGCCGCTCACTTACTCCCTCCGAACGGCGGGCGACGGTCGATCCGGCAGCCGAGCCGCTGTCGGAGCTGTCAACAGAATCGCCGCTCAACCTGTAATCGCGGCGAGGATAGACATTGCGTGGGTGCTCGGGCGAGAGCTTCCCGATTGCAGAGTGGCGGCGATGCCGAAAGCGAACGGGTTCAGCCGGTCGTTACGGGTAGTGATCCTCGCTGGACTCGTCGTCTTGCTCTCCGCCTGCGGAAGTACGAGCAACAAGAGCCCGAAACTCAAGCTCAACGCCGCTGATCAAACCTGGGCCAAGAAGATCACTTTGCACCTCTCAGACTGTCCGCGCGGATGGCGATGGGAGAAGAGCGCGCAGAAGATAGCGCGGCTCAATTGCGGCCCCAGCTTCGCAAGCCTGACACTGACCGGGCGCGCAAAATCGCGGCCGCTACTCACTCCTAGCCGCTTTGACGGTCAGTGGGGAATCGGATCCGAAGTGGCGGTTTTCGAAACTAAGGCACAGGCGATCACCGCTTTCGAGTTGTCCACATCGAAACAGGCCTACGCGTGCATCGCTAAGCGAATAACCCGGACATTCGCGAACCATGGGCTCC
>DATCCQ010000117.1:0-2828 GCA_036511185.1 Gaiellaceae bacterium | reverse complement strand
CGAGAGCCTGTAGCTCTTCAAAGCGATTATCGAGCGAGAGCGTGTCGGGATCGAGCAACGCGAACTCCTCCTCGACCGCCACGGTGAAGTCGCGACCGTTCTCGAGTTGTTCACGGGCCGATGCCAGTTGCTCGTCGACCGGAAGCGTCTGTCCCTCACCCATTGCTTCAAAGAATAAAGGAAGTAGGGCGATACTTCAAATAGTAAAGGGCTGAAGCAATCGCTCGGCCACCGTCTTCCAGCTCCAGTTCTCCACTGCCGCGCGGCGTGCCGCCTGCCCAAGTAACTCGCGCTGCGCCTGAGTTAACGACAAAAGGGTCGCGAGCTTAGCGCGCAGATCGTCCGCGTCACCGTTTGTGAAGCCCGTCAACTCGCGCTGCTCCTCAGGGTATTCGCGCTCCAGGCCCGCGGCGATCTCGGCCAGGCCGGAGTGGCGGGCGACGAGCGGTGGAACTCCGGCCGCCGCGGCCTCCGCGGCGACCATGCCGAAGGCCTCCGGAAAGATCGACGGTGTAACGGCCACGTCGGCGAGCGGCAGCAGGTTGACGAGGTGACGGTGCTCTAGCGCCCCGCTGAAGAGCACGTTCGGCCCGGCGAGCCGCTCCAGCTCGGGCCGGAAGTCGCCGAAGCCGACCACAACCGCCTTGGCGTCCAACTCTTTCAGCGTCTCGAGCAGTAGATGAACGCCCTTGTTCTCGAGCAGCTTGCCCACGTAGAGGACTGTGGCGCCCGGCTGCGAGAAGAAAGCCTCGAAGCGCTCGGCGTTACCTTCATCGGGGAGGCGCTCGTCGGCGCCGGTGGGGTTGGGCGGGTCGCGCCGCGCCTGCTCCAGCAGCGCCGCAAGCGCCTGCTCGCGCGGCTTGGGCCTGAAGGCCTCGACATCCACCCCGGGCGGAACCTCGAAAACTCGCTCCTGCGGCCCGACTACTTCTTCGAGCGCGCGGCGGATATGGGCGGAGCCGACGAAGATCGCAGCCGCCCGCTCGAGGCTCGCGCTCCCCCACTCTTCAAGCGCGGGCCGGCCGCGCATCGAGTACTCGAGCTCCGAGCCGTGCGCCTTGACGGCGAAGCGCGCCCCGCTCGCCGCCGCGACCGCCGCGCCCGGAAGAACGTGATTGGCAAAGACAAGGTCGGCCGGAAGATGACGGCGCAAGGCCTCGGCGTTCAGCTCGACGTAGCGCTCGAGCTCGTCGCGGCTCAAGTCCTGAAGAAGACGCGCCTCGAGCCCTTCGTACTGGTCGAGCACGAACACCGGCAGCAGCGATCCGATCTCGGGCCGCACCAGGGTGGCCGCGCCGATGTCGTAGCGCTCGGGATGCCGCTCCTGGCAGAAGAGCACGACCTCGTGACCGGCCCTGCTCCACTCGCGGGCCAGCGAACGGGTATAGACGTTCGAGCCCGTCCCACCGAGTAGGTATCCGTGCCAGAGAAGAATGCGCACAGCGCAGAGATTATGCGCCGCGGCTGAGCATGGAGAGAAGCTCGGCGGCCGGGCTGAGCGTGCGCACGGTCACGTCGCTCGGAACGTCCAGCAAGGCCTCTGAGTAGTTGAAGAGGACGCGAACACCCGCTTCGACCAGCTCATCGACCACGCCTTGCGCTTCCTGCGCAGGCACCGCGATCACGCCGCCCCTGGCGCTGTGGCGCTTTACCTGCGGCTTGAGCTCCGTTGCCGAGCTCACACTGAGAGGCCCGACCTGCTTCCCGATCTTGCTCGCATCGATGTCGAAGATGCCCACGATCTCGATTCCCTGGGCATCGGAAAGCTGTGAGTTGAGTAGCGCCTCGCCCACCCGGCCGGCGCCAACAATCACGACCGACTGACTCTCTTCGGCGCCGAGGATGGTGCGAAGCCGCTCGCAGAGCACGTCTATCGCGTATCCAGAGCCGCGTTTTCCGAACTTGCCGAAGGAGGAGAGATCACGACGAACCTGAGTCGCGTTTACGCCGGTGTAGGCGGCGATCTCATACGACGAGATGCTTTCGGCGCCACCCTTGGCGGCCTGCCTCGCCACTTGCAGATACCGGCTCAGCCGTGTTGCAACGCTCATCCTCAGTCGCACATCCACCTGTTGAAACCTCCAAGACAGGTTGGGTCAGGAGGCCGGAACGCTACCAGTGTTACTGATGCCGTCGCGCAGGTAGCGAAATCGATACCTAGCGCACGTTCACGGCAACGCCGCAACCCGGGCAGCGCTGCGAGAACCAGTCGAAATCGCTGCCGCAGCTCGCGCAGATCCACTTCTCGCGCTGCTCCTCAGACCAAGCCTGGAGACCAACCTGGCGCAGCCTCGGCATCGTCTCGAGAACGTCCTCGTGGTACGGATACCTGGAGTCGTAGAGAAAGCGCCGCTACTTTTCGCAGGGAAAGCCCGCGCACTCCAGCCAGTAGCGAAGGCCCTTCTCGCGAGCGCAGCTCTTGATCTCGCAGTCCGAGCACCAGATGCTCAACTCGTTCGAATTACAGCCGCGACAGGTGGTGATGGAGCCGGGCTCGTACTCAATACCGCCGCCCGCCGCCGTGGCCTGGAACGTCCCGCAGCCGCCGCAGTAAAGGCCGCAGTAACCCAGTGTCTCGTCGAGGTTCATCGCTTCCCGGCCTTTCCTGATTGGCTCTTGCGCGGAGTGGTAGTGGTTTTTGTCTTGGAGGTGACGGTAGTGGCCGTTGTGGTGATCTTCTTCGCGGGTTTGATCATGAAGCGAAGCGTCCTCCTGGAGACCTTGCCGCCGCCGCTGGGGAAGGCCGTTATGCGCAGGCGGTAGTCACCCGGCGCCAGTGTCGCTCCGGCCGGGCTGCGGCCGGTCAGCCCGAATACGTAGTGGCCGGG
>DATCCQ010000116.1:0-12294 GCA_036511185.1 Gaiellaceae bacterium | reverse complement strand
GATCCGACCGTGAGCGGGCCCGTCGGGTTGGCCGAGACGAGCTCCACCTGAACGCGTCCCGGATGCTCTGCGGAGCCGGCGCCGAAGTTGCTGCCGGCGGCCAGCATCTCGGCCAGCGCCTCGCCGTACCAGCCGTCGTCGAGAAAGAGGTTCAGAAAGCCGGGGCCGGCAACCTCGGCCCGCTCAACTCCTTTGATCTGCTCGGCTGCCTGCCTGAGCTCTTCGGCCAACTGACGCGGGCTCGTGTGCCGCTCGGGCGCTAGGCGCAGGGCGACGTTGGTGGCGAAATCTCCGTGCTTGGGATCGCTCGGCCGCTCCAGTTCGACCGTAGCACCGACCGCGCCGGCCAGTTCGCCGGCCAAACGCTCGAGTGCGAGGCTCACGTCCGCTCCTGCCCGTCGGTAGCGAACAGCTCTTCAAGGGCGCGCAGCTCGATCGCGTTCCCGACTCCGATGATGATGTCGCCCTCCTCGAGCGGCAACGTCGGAGACGGCATCGAGTCGAACGAGCCGTCCGCCTTACGCACGGCGATGATCTTGGCGCCGGTAGTGTCGCGCACGCGCAGCTCGGCGATCGTCTTGCCCAGGTGCCGGCAACCGGGTGTGACGACGATCTCTTCGAACTGAACGGCGGCGGTGCCTTCGGTGGAGGCCGCGTCGAGATAGGCCGCTACCTGCGGTTTCAGAACCAGTCTGGCCATCTCGCGACCGGCGGTCGAGTAGGGCTGGACGATTCGGTTGGCGCCGGCCATGCGCAGCTTCTTGGCGGCGTCGTCGTCGGAGGCCCGGGCGACGATCAGCAAGTCGGGATGGGTGGCTCGCGCGGAAAGCGTAATGTAAAGGTTGTCGACGTCGGAGTCGGCCGAGGCGACCAGGCCCCGGGCTCGCTCGATGCCCGCTGCGATCAGATTGACGTCCTCGGTGCCAGAGCCTTCGACGAGGGTATCGCCGGCTTTTCGCGCCGCCTCCAGCGCGTCTTCGTGGAAGTCGACGACGACGTACGGCACCTGCGACTCACTGAACTCGCGCGCGGCGCGCCGGCCGACGCGACCGTAACCGCAGATGATGAAGTGGTTGTGCATTGCTTCGATCGTCAAGCGCTTCCTCCGCTCTTGCCAGGCTCCTGTTACAAGACCACGCGCGATCGCCTCCGCGATCGCTCCCGCGACGTAGAGGAAGATTGCCACGCCGGAGAGAATCATGACGATCGTGAAGATCCGCTCGCCGTTAGTGTCGGGCGCCGTGTCGAACCCGCTCAACGAGATGGCCACCAGTGAGCGATAGAACGCCGCGACCCAGCCTTCTCCGAAAGCGTGGAACCCGATCGTGCCCGTGACCAGCACACCCAGAAGGGCGAGAAGGGCGAGCGCGAAGCGCCGCAAGCCGACACTTTTAAGGTTCTTCATGATCTAGGCCTGTATCGTAGAGGCATGGAAGACGAAGGCCTAGAGAGACACCTGAACATCCATCTCGATCCCTCGCTTTTAGCGGGTGTTTATGCGAACTTCGCCAATGTCAGCTTCTCGGACTACGAGTTCACGATCACCTTTGCCCGCGTCGACCACGAGGTTGAGGAGGGTGACGTCCCGGGCGTCGTGGTTACGCGCGTAAATGCCTCCCACGCCTTCATGCGCGAGCTGATCGACGCCATGGAGGACGCTTGGTCGAAGTGGACGACGACCCAGGGAATAAAGAACCTTCCCGAGGCTCCCCCCTCTCCCGAGCAAAACTAGGAACGAGCGAGACGCATGCGTGTCGCCGTCATCTCAGACGTTCATTCGAACCTGCACGCGCTCGAGGCAGTGCGCCGCGAAATCGAGCTTGAGCAGCCGGATGAGGTCTGGAACCTCGGCGACAGCGTCGGCTACGGGGCAAGGCCGAGCGAGTGCTGCGAGGCGCTGGCGAGCTTTACGAGCCTTTCTCTCGTCGGCAATCACGACCTGGCCGCGATCGGCCGGCTTTCGCTGGACGGTTTCTCGGCGGCCGCCGCCGCAGCCGCGTCCTGGACGCAGGAGCAGCTCGAAGAGAGCGCCGCTTCCTACTTCGCCGATCTGGAGCCCTCGAGCAGGCTCCCGGGCTGTGAGCTCTACCATGGGAGCCCACGTGAGCCGGTCTGGGCCTACGTGCTGAAGTCGGCCGACGCCGCTACCGCCTTCTCGCTCAGCAGCGCGCCGCTGGTTCTCGTGGGTCACTCGCACTACGCCCTGGTCGCTTCGCTCGTGGAAGAAAAGCTGGGATTCAATTTGGCGCCCGGCGGAACGGTCGTCGATCTTTCCACCGGCCGCTGGCTGCTCAACCCCGGATCGGTCGGTCAGCCGCGCGACGGCGATCCGAGGTCGGCCTATCTCCTGCTCGATCTAGATGCAGGCCGAGCCGAGTTCAAGCGGGTCGGCTACGAGATCAAGCGCACGCAAAAAGAGATCCGAGCGGCCGGGCTACCGGAACAGCTCGCGAGCCGACTCGCCCGCGGGCTCTAGACGCCTAATTCAAACGGGCGCTCTCGCTGTCGCTCTCGCCCAGGGTCGATACCCCGACGCCTTGTTCTTCAAGTGCCTGCTGAACCTCTTCGCGGGCCTTGAAGATGCGCCACTTGACGGTGGCCAGCGTCACGTCGAGCGTGTCGGCGATCTCGTTGTAGGAAAGCCCGACGATGTCGCGCAGCAGCAGTGCCTCTTTGAGATCCGGGCTCAGTTTGTCGACCTCACTCAGGAGAATCTCGATTGCCTCGCTCTGCTCGATCGGGGCGTCTACTACCTCTAGTTGAGGCGCGTCCTCGATTGCTACTAGGGTTCGCGGCCTGCGCTCCACGGCCCGTATCTCGTCGATCACGCGGTTCTTGGCCACCTGGAAGAGCCAGGTCGTGAAACGGGCCTGGCGCGAGTAGCCGCGGAGGCCGCGAAAGACGCGCAGGAAGATGTCCTGGGTCAGGTCCTCGGCCAGCGCGCGATCGCCGACCATGCGCAGCACGTAGTTGAAGATGGGCGCCTCGTAAGCGCGGACGATCAGTGCAAAGGCGCGTTCGTCGCCGCGTTGCGCTCTGCGGATGACTGCCATATCGGGCTGCTGAATGCCCATCGCAACCTGAGTATAGGCGCGTCTATCTGATTATTGAATGACCGAAACCCCTGTCATAGCTAAGGGTTTCCTAAGATTTAGCAGGGCAATTGCGGTCGGTACGAGGTCCGATAGCTCACCGCCCGAGCGAAGCGTCGCGCCTGCCACGGTAACGATCAGCGGTACCTGGCTGGTTGTGTGAGCGGTGAAGGGAGCGACGCCGTCGTCGTCCAGCATCTTCTCGCTGTTTCCGTGATCGGCGGTGATCAGGCAAACGCCGCCCTGAGCCTGAACGGCGGCCACGATCTCGCCGAGGCACTTGTCGACCGCTTCGATGGCCTTGATCGCAGCCGCTATATCGCCGGTGTGGCCGACCATGTCGGCGTTGGCGAAGTTGACGACGGCGAAGGAGTACTTGCCGCTGCCGATCGCCTCGCAGAAGCGCTGCGCGACCTCCGGCGCCGACATCTCCGGCTTCTTGTCGTAGCTGGGAACTTCGCGCGGTGAAGGCACGAGAATGCGATCCTCGCCCGGGAACGGCTCTTCGCGCCCGCCGTTGAAGAAGTAGGTGACGTGCGCGTACTTCTCGGTCTCGGCCATGTGCAGCTGCTTGAGCCCGTTCTCGGCGATCACCTGGGCCATGGTCTCTGGAACTTCCTCGTCCCCGTAAGCCACCGGACAGTCGAGTTCGTCGTCGTAGCTCATCATCGTCGTCAGGTCATAGCCGCGCTCGAGTAGCTTGCTCGAGAGCTGGCGTGCGCGATCGGGACGGAAGTTGAAGAAGATGAGCGCGTCCTTCTGACCGATGCGCGGACGCCCTTCGAGTACGATCGGCTTGATGAACTCGTCGCTGATGCCTCCGTTGTAGCTCTCCTGAATAGCCGCGGCGGGGTCTGTGGCGTGCTTTCCCTTGCCGTCGATCAGCGCCTCGAGCGCAATGTCGATGCGATCCCAGCGCTTGTCGCGGTCCATGGCGTAGTAGCGGCCGCTGACGCTCGCGACGCGCTCGGGCGGGAGCTCGGCTATGTCTTTGACCGCCGCGTTCGGCGATACGTCGCGCCCGTCGGTGAAAGCATCCACGAAAGTCTGTTCGTACATCCCCTGCTGTTTGGCCATTTCGAGCAGCGCGCGCAGGTGATCGATGTGAGAGTGGACGCCGCCGTAGGAGACGAGACCGAGCAGATGGACATTCCCACACCGCTTCTTCGCCCGCTGGAAGGCGGCCTTTAGCACCGTGTTCTCGAGCAGCGCGCCGCTTTCGACATCGTCGTTCAGGCGCTGCAGGCTCTGCTTCAGGATTCGACCCGACCCGATCGTCAGGTGACCGACTTCCGAGTTGCCCATCTGACCGTCGGGCAGGCCGGCTGCGGCGCCGGAGCATCTGATGGTCGTATGCGGGTAGGTAGCTAGCAACCGGTCGTAAACCGGCGTGTCTGCAAGCGAGACGGCGTTACCCGGGCCGGGCGGCGCCTCTCCCCAGCCGTCGAGGATGATCAGCGCGACCAGCGGCACGGAACTCTGCGACGAGGGAGCTTCCGCTCCCCCGTCGCCACTACCTGGTACTGATTTGTTCATGCGCCGACCGCTGACGCCGCGCAGAGCGCGACGAAAGAGCCGACGTCGAGCGAGGCTCCGCCGACCAGCGCACCGTTCACGTTGGGCTGACTCATCAGCTCGGCTGCGTTATCGGCCTTGACCGAGCCGCCGTAGAGAATCGGCACATCCAAGAGGCCGCGGATGAAGGCGTGCGCCTCCTCGGCCTGCGCCGGCGTGGCCGTCTTACCGGTGCCGATGGCCCAGACGGGTTCGTAGGCGATGACCAGCCGCTCGTGAGCACCGATCTCCTTGACGATCGGCGCCATCTGACGCGCCAGAACGGCTTCGGTCTGGTTTGCGTCACGCTCACTCTCGAGCTCGCCGACGCAGGCGATCACCTTGAGGCCGGCGTCGATCGTGGCCTTGGCCCGCTTGGCCACGTCCAGGTCGGTCTCGCCGAAGAACTGACGTCGTTCGGAGTGCCCGACGATCGATCCATCCGCGCCGAGGTCTTTCAGCATCGCGGTAGAGATCTCGCCGGTGAAGGCGCCGTTTTCGGCCCAGTGAACGTTCTGAGCGTAGACCGAGATCTCACTGCCTTTGAGCTCCTCGATCGCATTGGCGAGCGAGACGTAAGGCGGGCAGACAGCGACGTCAACGCCTTCGATGTCGCCGATCGACTCGCGTAGCGCCCGACAGAAGGCGGAGGCCTCCGATGGGGTCTTGAACATCTTCCAGTTACCGGCGATCAGCATTTACCTCTCCTTACGCCTCAGGGATTGCTAGGACGCCCGGCAGTTCCTTGCCCTCGAGCAGCTCGAGCGAAGCGCCGCCGCCCGTCGAGACCCAAGAAATTCTGTCGGCGACGCCGGCCTCTTCGATGGCCCGGACGACGTCCCCGCCACCGACGACCGAGTGTGCGCCGGACTCTGCGACCGCCTCGGCGACCGCCCGCGTGCCCGCGGCGAACTTCGGAAACTCGAACACGCCCATCGGGCCGTTCCAGAAGATCGTCTTGGCTTTCGCGATGATCGCGCAGAAGCGCTCGCGCGTGTGCGGGCCGATGTCGTAGCGCTCCCAGCCTTCGGGAACGTCGAAGTAGTCGGCGACCTTGGTGTCGGCGTCGGCCGCGAAGCGATCGCCGATCACCGTGTCGTCGGGCAGCTCTACCTCACGCCCGACCGGATTCGCGGCGTACACCTGCTCGGCCATCTTGCCGCCGATCAGGAGATCGTCGGCTCGTTCGCCCAGCTTGCGCAGAACGCCGATCTTGTCCTCGACCTTGAGCCCGCCGACGATCACCACGAAGGGCCGCTCGACCTCGCCGAGCAGCTTGCCCAGCTCGTCCAGCTCCTTCTCGAGCAGCAGGCCCGCATAGGCCGGCAGCAGGTGGGCAACCGCTTCTGTAGAGGAGTGCGCCCGGTGAGCCGAGCCGAAGGCGTCGTTGACGTAGACGTCGGCGAGCGCCGCCAGCTGCTTGGCGTATTCGAGGTTGTTCTTCGTTTCGCCCGCGACGTAGCGGGTGTTCTCGAGCACGCAGACCTGGGCGCTCGGATCGCCGAAGGCCACCTCGCGCCCGAGTAACTCAGCGAGCCGAGCTGCCACGGGCTTGAGCGAGAACTTGGGATCGGCGATGCCCTTCGGCCGCCCGAGGTGCGAGCAGCAGATGACGTTCGAGGCGCCCTTTTCGAGCAGCAGCTTGATTGTCGGCAGCGCCGCGCGGATGCGCGTGTCGTCGGCGACCTTGCCCTCCTCGAGCGGAACGTTGAAATCGACGCGAACGAGAACGCGCTTGCCGGCGACGTCCGCGTCGCGGACGGAACGTGGTTTATGCACGATTTTCGACCTCCCGGACTAGAGCAGCTTGCCGATCAGGTCAACGAGGCGGCAGCTGTAGCCCCACTCGTTGTCGTACCAACCGAAGACCTTGGCCATCTTGCCGCTGGCCATGGTCAGCGGGCTGTCGAAGATGCAGGAGTAGGGCGAGTTGATGATGTCGGTGGAGACGATCGGATCCTCGTTGTACTCGAGATAGCCCTTGAGCGAGCCCTCAGCGGCAGCCTTCTTGAAGGCGGCGTTGATCTCCTCGACGGTCGCTTCCTTCGTCATCCGCACGACGAAGTCGGTGATCGAGCCGGTCGGGACCGGAACGCGCATCGAGATACCGTCGACCTTGCCCTTGAGCTCGGGCAGCACCAGGCCGATCGCGCGGGCAGCACCCGTCGAGGTCGGAATCTGGTTGATTGCGGCCGAGCGGGCACGGCGCAAGTCCTTGTGCGGGAAGTCGAGGATGCACTGATCGTTGGTGTAGGCATGGATCGTGGTCATGAAGCCCTGCTCGATGCCGAAGTTCTCGTGCAGCACCTTGGCCATCGGCGCGATGCAGTTAGTCGTGCAGGAAGCGTTGGAGATGATGTTGTGCTTCTCGGCGTCGTAAAGCTCGTCGTTGACGCCGAGCACGATCGTGATGTCGGGATCGGTAGCGGGAGCCGAGATGACAACCTTCTTCGCTCCGGCGTCGAAGTGCGCCTGAACCTGCTCGCGGCTACGGAAAACGCCCGTCGACTCGAGCACCACGTCAACGCCCAGCTTCTTCCAGGGCAGGTCGGCCGGGTTTTTCTCGGCGAAGACGGGGAAGTACTCGCCGCCGGCGACGATGTGATCGCCCTCGACCTTGACCTCGCCCGGGAACCTTCCCTGAACCGAGTCGTACTTCAGCAAATGCGCCATTGTCTTGAGGTCGCCGAGATCGTTCACGGCGACGACTTCGATGTCAGCGCCCATCTCCGCTTGACCGCGGAAGAAGCTGCGCCCGATACGTCCAAAACCGTTAATGCCAACGCGAATCGCCATTCGAGTTCCCTTTCGTCTTTTTTCTGTCTCTAAGCTCGCTGTCGAGTGTAGCGACGGGCAACTGATATCTGTTGATCAGAGCCGTTCCGAGCGCGTCTTAAAGCGCTCAACCGATTCGGCCGGGCTTCTGGGCCAACTCCTGCAAACGGCGCAGACGGCCGTGTAGCGTCGGCTTCGGTATATGTGCCCGTTCGGCCAGTTCCGCAACCGAGCGCTGTGGGCCATGTAAGCGCAAGCGGGCCGCTTCGCGTAACGCCGGCGAGAGGCGCTCCAGTATTCCCAGGCGCTCGAGCCGGCGAATAGCGCGAAGCTGAGCCTGGGCCGCTTGGCTGGCCCGGGTGATATTGGCCTGATCGGCGTTGGCGAGCCTGTTGGCGCCCGCCCGCGCCTCGCCGATGACCGAGTGCTCGGCCAGGGAGAGCGCGATCTCGGATGCGCCTGTCAGCGCCAGCAAGCCGGCAACCGCGTCAGTACCCTTGGCATAGGCGACGGAATGCCGGTCGCGCTCGACGACCTGTAGCTCGACTCCCTCTCGGGCTGCGATCTCAGCCAGGAAGCTCGCCCCATCGAGGCTGGTCGTTCGAATCTCGAGATGCAGCGAGGGTGGTGCGCTGAGCGAGCCCGAGCCCAGCAGAGCGCCACGCAGATAGGCGCCGCGACAGCAGGCACGGGCTGTCACCCGCGCGGGAGGCACCTCGATCGGCGCCAGGCTAGCGTCCAAGACGCCCGCCTCATTAAGAAACTGAAGCGCCCGCGGCGAGCCCGAAACGTGAAGTTGGTAGCGGTTGGCGCGGTTGAAGGCGCGCTGATGGTAAGTGCGTATCTCCGAGGAGACACCGAAGGCGCGCAGTGAGGAGAAGGCTCGCCGGGCCACCGCCCCTTTTGCCAGATCGAGATGGACGGAGATCTTCCCCTTGCCCTCGAGGTGCGCTCTACCGGCGCTATGGAAGAGAGCCGAGAGCTCGGCCAGGCGATCGCAGTCGCGCCGGAGGCCGACGTGGGCTAGCTCCTCGTGCAGTTCATCGGATAGCGGCACCGAAGGAAGCGTACGGCCCCGGAGGGGCGAGAGGACGTTCGACGGTGACATACGATAAGCCCGTGCGAAAGTTGCGACTCGTATTCTTAGTCCTTCTTCTGGTAGGCGCGGTGGCGGTTGGCGGTTGCGGCGGAAGAAAAGCGCAGGTCCCAGCCAGATCAATGAGCATGCCGACGTGGTCGCCAGACGGCGCGCAGATAGCGTGGGCGGAGAGCCGATTACAGTCGCCACGCGCGAAGATATGGCTTGCGTCGTCGGATGGGTCGAACTCCCACCCCGTCACGCGACCGATAGACGCTCTCGCCCAGCTTGCGTGGCTGCCCGGCAATCAGCTCTTGTACGACGCGAACTTCCAACTCTTTCGCCTGTCGCTGAGAACCCTGCGTCCCGTCCTCCTCGGCCGCGTCAACGATATGTCCTTCGCGATCGACCGGGCCGGTACGATCGTCGCGGTGGGTTCACCCGGCTGCCCGATGTGTGGCGGACCGATCAGCGTCAGATCGCTTGCGGGCCGCTCGACGACCAGCGTCCGCGGGGGGAAAGTGGCAGACGACTCGCCGACGCTCTCGCCGGACGGTCGCCTTGTCGCATTCTCCCGCGCTCTCTGGGACAAGGCCGTCGGCGAGTATGACCGACCTGCGGGGATCTTGGTCTCGTCCACGGCGGGTGGACCGCTGAGGCAACTAACACGCAACGGCTCCAGTCCGAGCTGGTCGCCCGACGGGCGGCGGCTCGTTTACATCGACGGTTCCAATCTCCGAATGGTCTCGGCCGGCGGCCGGTCAAACGTGCTTTTACTTCAGGGCGTCGTCGTCAACAACCTGTCATTCCGTCCGGCATGGTCAGCGGACTCGCGCAGGGTCGCCGTTCTCGACCAGAGCGAGCGCCTCATTGTCGTCACTGTTGGAACTCATCGAGCGAAATCCGTGACCGGCACGGCGATTGGGCGCGTTTATGGATTCGCGTGGTCACCGAAGTTGCCCACGCTACTCGTAACTGCAGGCCCTTGCACGCTCTGGGCCATAAACGCACGTGGCTCAGCGAAGCTCCTGCGGCGCACATGCTAGACGCCTGTTACCGCTCCCTCTTCTGAGATCCTTGGGACCCGACCCGGCCTCGCGCGGCCCGGCATCTATCGCAACTGATGTCCACATTCCCTCCCCTGACCCATGGGCCTTAGAATCCCGAGTCATGTCCAATCACGCCAGCTTTCACGTTCCCTCGCCGATCAACGAGCCCAACCTCACCTACGCGCCCGGAACATCCGAGCGTAGTGAGCTTCGTGCCCGCCTCGAGGAGATCTCAGCCCAGGTAATCGACATTCCCTGCATCATCGGCGGGGAGGCAGTCCAGGGCTCCAGCCCGTACCAGGCTGTGATGCCACACCGGCACGCCCACGTGCTGGCGAACGTCCAGCGCGGTAGCAGCGCCGAGGTGGAGAAGGCGATTGCGGCGGCGGCGGCGGCCTGGCCGGCCTGGTCGCGCACCTCGTTCACGGAACGAGCCGCTATCTTCCTGCGCGCCGCCGAGCTCCTCGCGGGCCCCTGGCGCCAGCGCCTGAATGCGGCCACGATGCTCAATCAGTCGAAGACCGTCCACCAGGCCGAGATCGACTCGGCTTGCGAGCTGGCTGATTTCTGGCGCTTCAACGTCCATTTCCTGGAGCGCATCTACGACGACCAGCCCAAGTCGGCGGCGGGAGTCTGGAATCGCATGGAGTACCGGCCGCTGGAGGGCTTCGTGCTCGCCGTCACGCCTTTCAACTTCACCTCGATTGCCGGCAACCTCCCAACCAGTCCGGCGCTGGCGGGAAACACCGTGGTTTGGAAGCCCGCTTCGAGTGCCGCGCTCTCCGCCTACCAGATCATGCTGCTGCTGAAGGAAGCCGGACTTCCCGACGGCGTGATCAACCTCGTCTTCGCCGACGGCGCCTCGGTCTCCAAGACGGCGCTCACCAGCCCCGATCTGGCCGGAGTGCACTTCACCGGCTCCACCGCGGTATTCCAGGCCATGTGGCGAACGATCGGCGGCCAGGTAGAGAGCTACAAGAACTATCCGCGCATCGTCGGCGAGACGGGCGGCAAGGATTTCATCATTGCCCATCCCTCTGCCGATCCCGACGCCGTCTTTGCCCAGGCAGTGCGTGGCTCGTTCGAGTATCAGGGCCAGAAGTGCTCGGCCTCCTCGCGCCTCTACGTTCCCTCGAACCTTTGGCCGGCCCTGCGTGAGCGTTTTGCCGCCGAAGTGCCGAAGATCAAGATGGGCGACGTCACTGACTTCGGCAATTACATGGGTGCCGTGATCGACAAAGCCGCCTTTGACTCGCTCTCGAGCGCTATCGACGAGGCGAAAGCTGCCCCCAAGATGGAGATCGTGGCCGGTGGCGACTACGAGGAGAGCGTTGGCTGGTTCATCGAGCCGACGGTTCTCGAGACAAGCGATCCCCACTGCAGGCATATCCGCGAGGAGCTATTCGGGCCGATTCTGACCGTCTACCCCTACGACGAACGGCGTTGGACCGAGACGCTGGAGCTGGTCGACAGTACTTCCCCCTACGCGCTCACCGGAGCGGTCTTCGCCACCGATCGCGCGGCCGCCGCCGAAGCCGAGCAGGCTCTGCGCCATGCGGCGGGCAACTTCTACATCAACGACAAACCGACCGGGGCGATCGTGGGACAACAACCTTTCGGCGGAGCTCGCGCCTCGGGCACCAACGACAAGGCCGGCTCGATGTGGAACCTGATCCGCTGGCTGAGCCCGCGCGCCGTCAAGGAGACGTTCGTCTCGCCGACTGACTACCGCTACCCGTTCATGGACGCCGACGATTAGCTCTTGCCGGCGATGACTCGGGTAAACAAACACGCGAGGCGGTAGCGAACTGTGCTCATACCGCTCGCCTTCTCGCTCCACGCAGTCGTTCGCGGCATTCGAGTCTTCTTCGACCACCTGACGGATGTCGACTGGCGCTTCCTGAGCGTGGTCGCGGGCCTGCAGGTGGTCAAGATCGGCTGCGCCGCAAAGGCCTGGCAGAACTCGGTGGTTGCCGCCTACCCGGGCAAGCGCGTCCACTTCCCGACGGTCTTCGGCGCCTTCAGCGCAGGGGTGGCCGTCGGCACGGTCGTGCCGGCGCACGGCGGCGACGCGGTTCGCATCGTGATGGTCAAGCGGCGCGTCCCGGACAGCACCTACACGACGATCACCTCGACGCTGCTCGTCCGCGCCCCCTTCGACATGTTGATGGCGCTGGTCTTCTTCCTCTTCCTCCTCCAGCAGGGAGTGCTGCCCGGCCGCTCCCTTCTCCCCCATCGCCCGGCCTTCGATTTCAGCTGGTTCTTCGGCCACCCGAAGGAGGCGATCATCATCGTCTGCACGATCGTCCTGGTCTTGACAGCGCTACTCCTCTGGGCCTGGGTGGCGATCAGCGAGTTCAAGCAGCGGGTGCGCCAGGGCATCAACGGGCTGCTCGACTGGCGCTTCTACCTGCGTCGCATCTTCCCCTGGCAGCTGTCCGACTGGGTGCTGCGAATAGCGATCGTCTACTTCGCCCTGCAGGCCTTCAGGATGCCCGCGACGGTGCACAACTCCCTCCTCGCGCAGGCCACCTCGAACCTCTCCACCCTTCTGCCGATCAGCCCCTCGGGCATCGGCACCGAGCAAGCGCTGCTGGTGACCGTTCTTCACGGAGTCGCCCCGGGCACGATGATCGTGGCCTACAGCGTCGGCACGAGACTGGTTACTAGTGCCATCAACATCGTGCTCGGCTTCGCCGCGATCTTCATTTTCTTCCGCACCTTCCGCTTCCGGCGCTACGTCGAC
>DATCCQ010000115.1:0-8527 GCA_036511185.1 Gaiellaceae bacterium | reverse complement strand
CATGTCGCCGGTCTTGTAATCGCCCTTACTGGCGGCTGTCTTGTCGATCACGACCTCACCCGCTTTCGGCCAGGAGCCGGAGACCAGAGAGAGGGTGTTCAGCTCCGGAACCGAGGGATCGACACTGAAGCCGAGGTTGGGGGCGCCGCCGGTGGAGATCACCTTTCCGTTCTTTCCGACGATCGAGCAGGAGGCGCTTCCGACGCCGCCTGAGGCGGCTTTGACGTCGCCGATCGCCTTAACCTGCGTCAGGACAGACTGAGGAAAGCTCGGAGTGATGCCCGTGCCGCTGTAGTCGTTCTTCACGACTGAGCGGCCGGTGATATATGCGTCCGTCTCCTTGTAGATCTGCTGGTAGAGGCTGTCGAATGAATGATTGATCGTGTCGGTCAGCACATAGGTGCCGCTGATCATGCAGACGCCGAGCACGATCGCGATCGCGGTCAGACTGGAGCGCAGCTTGCGGGTCAGGAGCCCGCGCAGAGTTATCCGGATCATGGCGCTAGTTCCTTCCGATCTCTTGGATCGCCTTCTGGATCTCCTCCGGAGTCGTCTCCGGCAGCTCCCTGACGATCGCGCCGTCGCCGAGGAAGAGGACGCGGTCGGCGATAGTCGCCACGCGCGCGTCGTGTGTGACCATGACGATCGTCTGTCCCAGCGTCTCGACCGAGTCGTGCAGGAGATCGAGAATCTCGCCGCCGGTCCTGGAGTCGAGGTTGCCGGTGGGCTCGTCCGCGAAGAGCACGGTCGGCCTAGAAATCAGCGCCCGGGCGATCGCCACCCGCTGCTGCTGGCCGCCTGAGAGCTGGGCCGGGCGGTGAGTCAGGCGCTTCGAGAGCCTGACCTTGGTGACGACCTCGTTGAACCAGTCGGGGTCGACCTTCGTGCCGGCGATCTCCAGCGGTAGCACGATGTTCTCGCGCGCCGTCAGCATCGGCAGCAGGTTGAAGAACTGGAAGATGAAGCCGACGTGCTTGCGGCGCAGCCTGGTCAAGGCCGTGTCGTCGAGCGTGGTGATCTCGGTGCCGTCGATCTCGACCGAGCCGGAGGTGGGCTTGTCGAGCCCGGCCATGATGTGCATGAGAGTCGACTTGCCGGAGCCCGAGGGGCCCATGACGGCGGTCAGATGCCCGTCCAGTACGTCAAGCGAGACGCCACGCAAGGCGTCGACCGCAGTGTCTCCCTCGCCGTAGCGGCGGACAATATCCACCGCGTGAACGGCGGTGCCGTCACGGCTTGCGGTTGCGCTTGCGGGCCCCTTCGAAATCTCGGTGCTCATGCGTTCCTCCTCGCTGCGGGACGGCGGCTGTGGCTCAGCGCCGGAAGGATACTAGCCATCTGTCTATGACGAATTCTTCTCAACTCGGGAACAGTGGTTGTCTGGCAGGCGCTCGACCGGGATGGGATTGTCATTCCCATCCCGGTACCGAGCTTGAAGATTGACGCAACGTGAAAGTCAAGGCCTTCACGCTCACTGCGGCTACTCATACTGCAGCGCCTCCAGAACGTTCAGCCTCGAGGCGCGGCGAGCGGGCAGGATCGCAGCCAGCATCCCGGCCACGATCGCAGCCAGGGTGAAGGCCACGAGCGAGATCACCGGTAGCGAGAAGACGACGTCGTAACGGCTGAGTGCCGTGGTGGCCATCGCCGCCAGGAAGATGCCGACCGGGATCCCGAGCGCGGCGCCGATCAGTGAGATGGTGACGCTCTCGTGCCGGATCATCCTGCGCGTCTGGCGGCGGGTCATGCCGATGGCTCGCAGCATCCCCAGTTCGCGCGTGCGCTCGAACACTGCCAGCGCCAGCGTGTTGACGATGCCGAAGACGCTGATCACAACCGAGAGACCGAGCAGGACGTAGAACATCGCCAGCAGCGAGCTCATGCTCGAGCTCTGGGCCTCGACCGCCTGCTGCTCGGTCTGTAGCTGGACGCTCGGGAAGGCGTCGAGCGCCTTTCGCAGCCTGCCCGCGACGGCCCCCGACTGGCCACCTCTCGTGCGAACGTAGGTGATGAACGTCGTCTTCGGGTTTCTGTAGGCGGCGTCGAAGCCCGCCGTCGAGAGGGTGATATGACCGAGCAACGGGAGAAGCTCCGGCTGCGCGTTGGTGGCAACGACGTGCAGGCGGAGGCTGCGTCCGTCCGGCATCGTCACGGCAAAGCGATCGCCCGGCGCAAGCTTGTGCTTGCGGGCGAAGGAATCCATCACGATCGCACCGTCATTCCCGAGCTTGGAGAGCGCCGCGTTCGAGCCGCTCTTCCAGTCGAAGTGATAGACGGAGCGGATCTGGCGCGGGTCGATGCCGCTGATCTGCGTCGTCTTGCCGTAGGCGACCACGTTGTCGGAACGAACAGCGGTCGCGTGCTCGACTCCAGGCACACGCGCGAGCGCGCGCTCGGTCGCGTTCGAGTAGGCGCTGTAGCCGTCCTTGGACATCACGACGTAGTCAGTCGAGACCTGCTTTCTGATCGCGACCTTGGTCGAGCGGGCCAGCCCCTGCGCCAGCACCGAGACGAAGGTCACCAGCGCGAGCCCGATCATCAGCGCCGCCGCAGTTGAGGCGGTACGCGTCGGTGAGCGCATCGCGTTCTTGCGCGCAAGCTTGCCCGCGGCGCCGCCGAGCGCGGCCGAAGGCGCGCCGACGAGGCGAGTCAGCGGCCGGGTGACGAACGAGGAGAGGAGTGCTACCGCGATGAAGAAGAGCCCGCAGCCCGCTCCCAGCGTGAGCATGCGCTGGCTGACCTGCTCGAAGGAGCGAAACATGCCCAGCCCGATCACGGCCAGCGAGGCCGCGAGCAGGAGCCCGGCGATGATCGGCTTGAGGCGTGCGAGGCGGCCTCGCGGCAGCAGCGAGCCCTCGCGCACCGCGGCGATCGGTGGTACGCTCGTCGCCCGCAGCGCCGGCCCGAGCGAGGCGAGCAGGGTCACGACGACTCCGGTCGCGAAACCGATCGCGAAGGTTCGCGGCGCATAGACGGTTGCCGTTCTCGGCACGTCGATGCCGATCGCGCCGACGAGCCAGGAGAGAGCCCTGGCAATCAACATCCCCACGCCGATCCCGACCAGCGACGCCGCCGCGCCGATCGCCAGCCCTTCGGCGAGAACGCTGGCGAGGATCTGGCGGCGGCTGGCGCCGATCGTGCGCAGGGTCGCCATCTCGCGGGTGCGCTGGGCGACGGTGATCGAGAGCGTGTTGAAGATGACGAAGGCGCCGATAAAAAACGCAATCGCGGCGAAGACGAGCAGGACGCTGCCGATGATCGTGGAGAGCGAGGCCCATTCGGCCTGGTCGTCGCGGATCTGCTCGCTTGCGGTAAGGGCCTGCGCGTGCGGCGGCAAGAGCGGCTTGATCTCGGAGACGATTCGCTCGGGTCTGATGCCCTTCTTCGCCGCTACGTCGATCTCGGTCAGTCGGCCGGATAGCCCGAACAGCCTCTGGGCGGTCGCCAGGTCGAACACGGTCATCGTCGCGCCGCCGAGCGAGTTGGAGGAGCCCCACTGAAGCAGGCCGACGATCCGGAAGCGCCGAAGCGGCCCCGAGCCTTCGACACGAATCATGTCACCGACGGAGACATGAGCTTTCTTGGCGCTCAAGACGTCGATTGCCACCTCGGTGGAGTTCCTCGCCCAGCGCCCTCGTGCCATCTTGAAGGCGTCCCCGGGCCCGATGGTCGAAGCGTCACGCCCGTAGCCGAAAGCCGGCGGACCGGACGGGCCGACTGGGTTTCCCTTGGCGTCGATCATGCGCGCGGTCTCGGTCTTGACGACGCCATAGGCCTGGCCGACGTCGCTCAGAGAGCGAACGCGCTCGAGCAGCGAGGCGGATACGGCCGGCGTCTCGTTGGTCGAGCCCTTGGCAACCAGGGACTTGGCCGAGATTACGGCCGAGGTGCCGGCACGACCCGAGGCCATCAGACTGTTGAACGACTTGTTGATCGTATCGGTGAGCACGAAAGTTCCGCTCACCATGGCAACGCCCAGCACGATCGCCGTGGCGGTTAGGACGGCGCGCAGCTTGCGCGTGAGCAGACCGCGAAGAGCTATCCGGATCATCTCTACCTCACCCCCTGATCTCGTTGATCGCGCGATGGATCTCGTCTGGCGTCGTGTCGCCGAGCTCCTTGGCGATCAGCCCGTCGGCGAGGAAGAGAGTGCGATCGGCGACCGTCGCCACGCGCGCGTCGTGCGTGACCATGACGATCGTTTGCCCGTAGGAGTCGACCGAGTCGTGCAGCAGCTCGAGGATCTCGCCACCGGTCTTGGAGTCGAGGTTGCCGGTCGGCTCGTCGGCGAAGAGCACGGTAGGCCGGGTGACGAGCGAGCGCGCGATTGCTACCCGCTGTTGCTGCCCACCGGAAAGCTCGGCCGGCCGATGGCTCAGGCGGTTCGTGAGGCCCATCTTCCCGACCAGCTCCGAGAGCCAGTCCTCGTTCACCTTCTTGCCGGCAATTTCCAGCGGCAGCACGATGTTCTCGCGCGCCGTCAGCATCGGCAGCAGGTTGAAGAACTGGAAGATGAAGCCGACGTGGCGGCGGCGCAGCTTGGTCAGGGAGGTGTCGTCGAGTGTCGTGATCTCGGTGCCGCTGACCTCCACCGTGCCCGTGCTCGGGCGATCGAGCCCGGCCAGGATGTGCATCAGTGTGGACTTGCCGGAACCGGATGGTCCCATTACGGCCGTCAAGTGCTTGTCCTCAATATCGAGCGACACATCGCGCAAGGCGTCGACGGCGGTGTCGCCGTCTCCGTAGCGCCGCGAGATTCCCTGCGCCCGTACGACGGCGCCCGCTGCGGCCTTAGTAAGTGCTTCTGTTGTTTCGGCGAGCGGCGCTCGCGGCTCGACCGTGTCTTGGAGCTGCATCGTTCTCACTCTCCTTGCATCCGATTGGCATAGCCCAAGCCTTGCGGCCGCGCTGCAAAGCGGTAAGGGGGTGGACTGGTGTCCCGCAGTGCGGGCAACCACACTCCGGCGGTTCGGTGTATTCGAGGCGGTGCTTGTGCTCGAGTGCCGCGGTGAAGAGAGCGCCGCTTAGTGGTCGGCTTTGTCGGCCGGCGTCTCGGGCTCGCCGCGAACGAGAGAGGCGACGATCGCAACGGCCAGGACGGCGAGAACGAGCAGCAGCGAGAGGAAGACCGGAATGTGCACCACTTCGCTCAGCGCCATCTTGATTCCGATCAGCACGAGCACGGCCGCCAGCCCGTCGTCGAGGTAGGTGAAGCGGGCGATCAGGCCGAGCAACACGAAGTAGAGCGCCGAGAGCCCGAGCAGCGACATCGCATTAGCCGCGAAGACGACGAAGGTGTTTCGAGTGATGGCGAAGATCGCCGGGATCGAGTCGATGGCGAACGCCACGTCGAAGGCCGCCACGAGTATGAGCGCGGCCAGAAGGGGTGTTCCGAGCCGCCTGCCGTTCTCGCGGGCGAGCAGGCGATCGCCGTGGAAGCGAGTGGTCATCGGAATGATGCGCTTGACGACACGGAGGAGCGGGTTCTTCTCGGGATCGATCTCGACATCATCCTGGCGCCACATGCGGAAGCCGGTGACGATCAGGAAGGCCGCGAAGACGTAAATCGTGGCCTGGAAAGCGTTGAGCAGCGCGGCGCCGGCGAAGATGAAAATGGCCCGCAGAAAAAGGGCGCCGACGATTCCCCAGAAGAGAACGCGGCGCTGGTTTCGCTTCGGCACCGCGAAGTAGTTGAAGATCAGCGCGAAGACGAACAGGTTGTCGGTCGAGAGGCTCTTCTCGATAACGAAGCCGGTCAGATACTCCTGCGCGGTCGTGCCGTCGGTGGCGAAGAAGAGAGGAAGCGCGATCAGTAAGCCCAGTACCGTCCAGACGACGCTCCACCAAGCGGCGCGACGGAGCGAGATCTCGCCGCTACTTCGGTTTACGCGAACCAGGTCGAAGGCGAACAGCGCCGCGACGAGTGCACAGAAGCCAAACCAGATCCAGCCGTTCATGCTCCCTATCTTCTAGGAAGGCGCCGTCGGCCGGGGGAGGAGAAGGAACGAGCCGAGCGCGGGAGGGAAAATACTGACCGGACGAGTCCCTCGGCGCTAGCTCGTTTTCGGGCTTCTGTCAAGGCTTGCGGAGCGAGTATGCGGTGCGCACAATCGGTGTATGCACAAGCAACTCGGTGAGCTGGTTGGTCTACCACTGAGGCCGCAGGACGAGGCGGAATGCCGCCGCTGTGAGGTGCACTGCGACAAGGTCGTCTATCCCGGCGCCTGCATCGAGCGCTCCTGTCCCTTCCTCTACGCCTACGAAGCCTTCGGGCACACCTACGTCGGCTGCATGCAGAAGATCTACGGAGTGGAGATCGACCTCGAGTTGCTGCGACTCGCCGAGCAGAGCAAGGGCTTTGGCGCCATCAAGGCCAAGCGCGAGCCGCTTCCGATGTGCCGGGCCGAGGTCGACCCCTGCTACCTGCACCGGCGCGACAAGCTCGGTTGCCGCAATCCGGAGTTTCATGAGCTGCCCGTGGGCGAGCCGACCTTCCGCGTTATCGCTCGCGTTCGGCAGGCCTGAGCGCCCGTTTAGCCGGCTCTCTACGGCAAGGGGTCGCGTCCTGATAGCCGTAGGTATATCGTTGCCAGCGTGATTAACTCAGACCGGCTCGAGAAATACGCCGAGCTCGCCGTCGAAGTCGGCGCGAACCTTCAGCCCGGCCAATTCCTTCTCGTCCAGGCCTATCCGGAGCAGGCCGACCTGGCGCGCGCGATCGCGGCTCACGCGTACAAGGTCGGAGCCCGTTTTGTCGACGTGAACTACGGCGACCAGCGCGTGCGCCGTTCGCTGATCGAGAGTGGCCCCCAGGAGATGCTTTCCTGGTCGCCGCCCTGGCTTGTCGACCGGCTCGAATACGGCACCGCCCAACAAGCGGCCAAGATCAACTTCTCGGGAGATCCGGAGCCCGGACTGCTGGCCGATCTCGACCCGGGCAGGGTCGCCGATTCCAGACAGACCGAACTGGTCGAAGCTTCGCTGCGGCAACACGTCCAGGAACTGGTTGCCTGGTCGCTGATCGGCGCCCCGACCGAGGCCTGGGCCAAAGCGGTGTTCGGCGAGCCGGATATCGAGCGCCTCTGGCAGGCGATCGAGCACGCCGTAAGGCTGGACGAGCCCGATCCGGTGGCCGCTTGGCGCGAGCACATCGACCGGCTTTCCGAGCGGGCGCAGATCCTCAACCAGCGCCGTTTCGACTCGATTCACTTCCGCGGCCCAAGCACCGATCTGACGGTCGGATTGCTGCCCGATTCCAACTGGCACGCGGCCGATAGCGAGACCGTCTGGGGACAGAAGTTCGTGCCCAATCTGCCTACCGAAGAGGTGTTCGCGACTCCCGACCGGCTGCGCGCCGAGGGCGTCGTGCGCTCGACCCGTCCGCTTTCGCTGGAGGGCACGATCGCCCGCGACCTCGAGCTGCGCTTCGAAGGCGGGCGCATCGCCGACGTCTCGGCCTCCAACGGCGCCGAGGCCGTGCGGGCGCAGACGCGGCTCGACGAGAACGCCTGCCGTCTGGGCGAGGTATCGATTGTTGACAGTTCCTCGCGCGTCGGCGATCTGGACACCATCTTCTTCAACACGCTCTTCGACGAGAACGCGGCCTGTCACATCGCCTACGGGCGCGGCTATCCCGCGGGCATCGAAGGAGGATTGGAGCTCTCGCCCGAGGAGCTCGTTCAGCGCGGAGTCAACGCCTCGGTGATACACACCGACCTGATGATCGGCGGCCCCGAGGTGGACGTGGACGGGCTCACGAAGGACGGCGAGGCGGTGCCGATTCTGCGCGAGAACACCTGGGTGCTCGAATAGCCGGGAAGAATCTGGCGATTCTTCCCGGGGTGATCTGAGGGCAGTCTTCGCACCTTCGGTGCTCTAACTTTCTGCTCCTACACGCTCGGCGAGATGGCTCTGGTTGTTTCGCGGGGTTCAGATTGTGTTGAGGACCGGCGTATGGGTAGCCGCAGCCGCACATGTCGGCTGCGGCGGCATCGCGGGCATCGTCACGCTTCGCGCTCGATCCCCGCGGCGAACCTATCTGCGTCGTGAGGCTTTCTGAGAGGATGATCGCCTTCACCGACCGGACGAAACGGCCGGGTGAAGCCGAAATCGAAATCGCGCTCGTGGGAGCGGCGCCGCTCTGGTCGGAGCTGGTCGCTTTCGTCGAGAGCTCTTTTCGCGTACGTAGCGACTGGAAGTTCTACGGTAAGAACTACGGTTGGTCGATGGCCTTCAAGAAGTCTGGCAAGGCGCTGGTTTCGCTCTACCCGGACGAGGGCTCGTTCACGGCGCAGGTAATCCTGAAGGACGATCAGATCGCCAGGGTGCCGAACAAGCTGATGATTCCCGAGCTGCGCGCGGCGATCGAGGGCGCAAATCCCTATGCGGAGGGGCGCTGGATCTTCCTCGCGGTTGCCTCCGAGCCGGAGCTCGAAGTGGTGGAGAGGCTGGTTGAGATCAGGGCCGGCTAGGGGCAGGGGGCGTTCTGATTGAGGGACTCTGCTGACCGATTGCCAACCTGACCTTG
>DATCCQ010000114.1:0-3772 GCA_036511185.1 Gaiellaceae bacterium | reverse complement strand
GACCTGGTTCGCAGCCAGCCCTACGCCGGCGGCATCGTGCATCAGCGCGATCATCTCCGCGGCCTGGCGCGCCAGCGCCTCGTCGAAGACCTCGACCTCGCGGGCACGCAGGCGCAGGACGGGATCCGGGTACTGGCGGATCTGCAGCAGCGCAGTCCGTCGCCTGGCTTCAGCCTCGGCGTCGTACTCGATGTTCTTTGTCTGACCTTCGTCTGCCATCGAGAGAGATTCTACGTGTCGACGGCGCTTTGGCCGTAGATTGGCGCGGCAAACTAGCTTCGCAAATCGGTGCTTAATCGTTACTACTTGGCGCGCCTCTGTTCGCTTTGGAGCGGTAGATTCGCACCACCCCGCGGGCGGGTGGCTTATTGAGCGCGGAGGAGGGCTTAGAGAGAAGTGCCGGGGGGATTTTCCGGAAACGGTCAGGCCCTTAAAACCCCTGCGGATCTACATCTACCACAGCGCTCAGCTCGGCGCGGCGCATGGCCGGTGCTGCGGCGGCGAGGAGCTCGGCGGCGCGCTGGGCAATCCGGCGCGGCCGCGCGCTCTTGGCCACCAGCTGAGCGCGGTTACGGCCGCGGAGTCGCAGAAGGGGTGCCGGCCCGATCAGGTTCTCGTCGGGAATTCCGTCGCGGATCTCCTCCAGCAGCCGCATCGCCTGAGCCTGCTCGGGGCCCGAGGCGACGATTCGAACGAGGTGCTTGAAGGGCGGATAGTCAAGCTCCTTACGGCGCTCGAGCTCGGCATTGAGGAAGCCCTCGACATCATGGCGGGCGGCAAAGCGGACCGCTTCGCTGTCGGGCTGGAAGGTCTGGATGACCACTCTGCCGGGGGCATCGCGGCCGCTACGTCCGGCCAGCTGGGTCAGAAGCTGGAAGGTGCGCTCCTCGGCGCGAAAGTCGGGTTGGGCAAGACCGGCGTCGGCATCGACCACCGCGGCCAGGGCGACGCCGGGAAAGTGGTGGCCCTTGGCGATCATCTGCGTGCCGAGCAGCACAGCGCTCTTCGCCTTCGCGAAGCGGGCCAGCGCCTCGGCCAGAGCGCCCGGGCGGGCGGTCGTGTCGGCGTCGAGGCGAATCCGCTCCAGGCCCGGGAAGAGACGCGCCAGCTCGCGCTCGAGCTTCTGCGTGCCGGCGCCGATGCGGGAAAGCTCCGGCGAGCCGCAGGCCGGGCAGGTCTCCGGCTCGGGCTCGGAGTAGCCGCAGTGATGGCAGTGCAACACACCATCGGAGTGCAGCACCAGGGCCACGTCGCAGGCCGGGCAGCGGGGCGTCTCGCCGCAGGCGCGGCAGTGCAGCGCCGAGACGAGGCCGCGCCGGTTGAGCAGCAAGATCGCCTTGGCGTCTGTCTTGACTACGGCATCCAGCTCCTCGATCAGCGGCGCCGAGAGCGGGAAGCCGCGCTCGCGCCGCATATCCACGACCCGCACCGGCGGCAGTTTCCCGCTCAGGCGCCCGCCCAGTTCTAGCCGCTCCAGCGCCTTCCACGATTCCGGCCTCGGCGTAGCGCTGCCGAAGACGGCGACCGCCCCCTCCAGCGCGGCGCGCTTGACGGCGACGCTACGGGCGTCATAGCGCGGATCGGATTCCTGCTTGAAGGACGAGTCGTGCTCCTCGTCGCAGACAATCAGACCGAGATCGGCGACCGGCGCGAACACCGCCGAGCGCGCGCCGACGACCACCCTCGCCTGGCCCGCGGCGATTCGCTCGCGCTCGTCGCGGCGCTCGGCGACGGTCAAACGCGAGTGCAAGACGGCGATCTCTTCGCCGAAGCGCTGGCGGAAGCGACCCAGCGTCTGCGGCGTCAGCGAGATCTCGGGCACCAGCACGATGGCGCCCTTACCGCGCTCGAGTGCGGCCGCGCAGGCCTGCAGGTAGACCTCCGTCTTGCCGCTGCCGGTCGCGCCGTAGAGCAGGAAGGAGCCGCCAGCTTCGTCGAGCGCGCGCACGATGCGCCGAATCGCCTGCTCCTGCGTCCGGGTCAGCTTCTCGGGCGCCTCCTCGGCGACAAGCGCCTCGCGCTCCAGCGGGCGGGCGCGCGCGCCCCGTCGCTTGGGCGCGACCGGCGCCACCAGCGCCAGAGCGCGTCCGGGCGTCGAGCCGTAGTAGGCAGACAGCCAAAGCGCCAGCTCAACCATATGGGTGGGAATCCGCTCGGCGACTTCCTCTACCTGCGCCAGTTCGATCCCGGGCGGCGGTGTCACGCCAACCTCGCTCACGATTCCGCGCACACGCCTACCACCGAGGCGCACGCGCACGACCTGCCCGGGCTCGATCTCTTCGGGCACCAGATAAGTGAACTCGCGCGCCAGCCCTCGCGCAGTGGCGAGCGGATAGACCGATGCCGGCCTCGAGCCCATCGACCTAGCCTAGATGCGCGGGCGGCGAGCCCGACGCCAGGTGTAAGAACCGGCCAGGCGGGTACCGATCTGAATATGGTCGAGAGGGCGATCGATCCGCGACACGCGGCCTGGCCGTGGCGGACTGCCGCTGTCCGGCCCAGGGTCGGTCAAGCCCGCTTCGTCTTGCTCGCCATCGCCGCCTGGGTGGCAGCCTGCGACCTCATCGTCAAGCTGATCAAGCCGACGGAAACCGGCTTTTACCACAGGCGCACATATTCCGAGCTGATCCTGATTCTGGCTATCTCGGCCGTCGTCGTCTTCGTCGTCCCGCTTGCCCGCTCGCGCCTGACAAACGTGGGCGCTGGGATGATGGTCGGCGGCGCCTTCGGCAACGCTCTCTCCATCGTTGTCTTTCCGCTCGGCGTTCCCAACCCGATCACGATCGCGCAAGACGGCTGGAAGATCGCCTTCAACCCGGCCGATCTAAGCGTCGTCGCGGGCTTCCTGCTCACGGCGATCGGCGTCCTGGGTCTCGCAATCGGACGCCGGCACGAGCTGCGTACGGCAGTAGAGCGCTAAGCAGATCGCCGTCTTCGCGCGGCCGGTTCAACTCGGCGGCCTGGGCGAGGGTGTTGCCACCGCAGCCCAGAACGGCTAGCTCAGGCCGGCTGCCTTGCGCAGCAGCTCGGCCTTGTCGGTGCGCTCCCAGGTGAAGTCGTGGTCGTCGCGACCGAAGTGGCCGTAGGCTGCCGTCTTGGCGTAGATCGGCCGGCGCAGATCGAGGTCGCGGATGATGGCGGCCGGGCGCAGGTCGAAGTGCTCGCGCACGAGATCCTCGATCTTCTCGACCGGAATCTTCTCGCTGCCGAAGGCCTCGATGTTCATCGAGATCGGATGGGCGACACCGATTGCGTAGGCGATCTGCAGCTCGAGCCGATCGGCGAGCCCAGCGGCGACCAGGTTCTTGGCCGCGTAGCGGGCCGCGTAGGCGGCCGAGCGATCGACCTTTGTCGGGTCCTTGCCGGAGAAGGCGCCTCCTCCGTGGCGGGCAGAGCCGCCGTAGGTGTCGACGATGATCTTGCGGCCGGTCACTCCCGTGTCTCCCATCGGACCGCCGACGGCGAAACGACCGGTTGGATTGACGAGCACGAAATCGCGCTCGTCGAGTCGCTTCTCGTCGTAGAGATCGTGGGGCAGGATCGGGTGCAAAACGTGCTCGATCATGTCCGGCTTGATCAGCGTCTCGACATCGAGGTTGTCGGCGTGCTGGCTGGAGACGAGCAGGCGCACGATCTCGACCGGGCGCTGGACGCCGTGCTCGTCGATCTCGTAGCGAATCGTCACCTGGGATTTCCCGTCGGGGCGCAGGTAGGGCATCACGCCCGCCTTGCGCACTTCGGCCATCCTCTTGCAGATCTTGTGCGCGAGCAG